>NZ_AP025145.1:1800000-2100000 GCF_019977755.1 Vibrio penaeicida
TCGTTGTGAGAGTGTTAGATACGATTGGCGGGACGCAATATCTAGCTTCAGCACTTTCGCCAATAATGGAAGTGTTAGGGCTTCCTCAAGAGTGGGGATTAGTTTGGGCAGTCGCCATTCTCACCAATATCTACACTGCTATGGCGGTTTTCTACGACATTGCGAGCCAATCAAGCTTTACAGGTGCACAAATCTCGGTTCTTGGGCTGCTAATATTGTTCGCGCATTCGTTACCCATTGAAGGTGCGGTAGCAAAAGCGACAGGAGTCCCATGGTGGATAACGCTCTCATTTCGAGTGGGCGGTGGCTTAGTGATTGGATGGATTGCTCATATCACATACCAAATCGGCGGATGGCAGCAATCCCCTGTTTCATTACTCTGGAAACCTGATCCTATTGGTCACAGTTGGTCCCAATGGGTTCTAGACCAGAGCCAAATGTTAATATCGATATACATTATTATTGCCGCATTGATGACCTTGCTAAAACTACTTCGGTTACTGGGAATAGAGAGGTTGCTCCATATAGCCCTCTCCCCACTAATGAAGGGGCTCACCATTGGAAAAGAGGCGACCAACATCACTATTATTGGAATGACGCTAGGGCTAAGCTTTGGTGCTGGATTGCTGATCAATGAGGTAAAGCATGGGAAGGTCTCAAAACGTGACACATTGATCGTCGTCTGCTTCTTGGGCTTATGCCACAGCATTATCGAAGATACCTTATTAATTCTTCTGCTGGGGGCAGACATTTATGCAGTGCTTTGGGGAAGAATAGCGTTCTCGATCATAGTGATCGCGATATGGGCGCGATTAATAAAGCGCCCAAGCCCTCACACCCATATAATTACTGATAGCAAATGATCGTTTGTATTTAAACCAACTGCGATCAACAAACCTCAGCGAATGTAACCCGCAACAGTTTGAACTGGCTGACTCTGATTCCCCTGAGTCAGCCACACAGCGACAGCATCCGCATTATTAGATGCCATGATATTTTGGAAGTCCCAGTGTTGTTCTGCATTCATTTGGTATTTATTCAAAACCACAAAATCATGCTCCAACTCTCGCCCTCTGTTTTCTCCAGCTTTAATCTTTGTTTTTTCATCCATAGCCAGTAAAACTAAGTGCGCTGTATATTTACCTTTCTGATCGTATTTTAATGAGAAGTCATCTTGATTCTTTTCTAGCGTGAGTACCCCGCGATCATTCTGGCTTTTTGTAGGAAGCGGGCTTCGTGAGAAAAATCCACGCCACTCTTTTCCATCAACAACGAACCCAGGCGTATAGACAGAACTGATCGACCCATACGCACGATACAAACGCTGTCTTTGACTGTAAGCAGGATGAGCGAATTCATCTTTCCACCCCAAGTAATCCCAATAGTCGACATGAAACGCAACTGGAATGATCTCTTCCCATAGTTTTGCTGAAGATTGGAATTTACTTAAGAACCGATCGGCTGGCGGGCAACTCGAACACCCTTCAGATGTAAACAACTCAACGAGTTGTGCTGGTTGCCCTTGGTGTGTCCAAGTTTGAGCTGATACAGATGTTGACATTAAGAGGGCTGGCGCACTAAGCCCAAGTATAGTGAAATAGCGGTTGTTCATGGGTGCTGTCCGTTGATTGACTCAAACAGACAGACCTACAAATTCACAAATTTCTTTCATTTTACTTGCAGAGGACCCTAACGGTAGTAGGACTCTATACGTTCAATAAAACGCGGTAAATCGGAAGGCTGTAATGCGTTTATCCCTGCCGCGGCTTCACGCCCTCCCCCAGTTGGAAACTCACTGCAAATTTGCCCAGCACCTTGTTTGTTATTTAACGGTGCGCGCAGGGAAACTGTGTAAGAACCATCTGAATTACTGGTTAAAACCGCGTGAGCAGACGTCGGAGTTGAATTGGCTAAATGGTTCCCTAACACTCCACTAATCCTTCCAGACCAAGGCTCATCGGGTAACTGGATGACCGTTAGCAAATCCGATTTATGGGTCGCGTTCGCTGCTAAAGCGTTAGCAAAGTCATTCTCGTAAGCAGATTTAAGTACGTGATAAGGCGAATCCGACTGCTGAATCGCATCAAATGGAGACGAGTAAGGCAACAAAGCGTTAAACAAATCGGCTGGGTGATAATGCAAATCTTCGACTGCTGCACCGTAACCATTGTAATTCACCAGCGTACCAAACTCTTTTAATTGCTCTTTCTGTGCCTTGGTCAATGGAATTTGATCAGCAAGGGCATCCGCTCGTGCAATCATATTATCGCCGTATGCTGCGGTGATAGCCCACAAGCGGTATTTCCCAGCTAAGAGTTTATCAACAATCAGAGCCGTACAAGTGTTTGGGTCGGTATCAATATGAACTTGAAGATTATCCGCTTCAGGAATGTCGCCCGGTCTATGATGATCGGCGTAGAAAACCTTTGTACCGACCTCAAGCGCATTTAACAAATCGGCTTTGTTCTTTTCCATTGAGATATCGAGAACGGTCAGGTCATCACCTTGCTGAACATCGATTTTACTGATGAGCTTTATGTCACGCTTAACGCCAGTAACGAGAACTGCGTCTTTAGGTTGGTCCAGCCTGAGCTGTAAGAGGGCGATTATGCCATCTGCATCGCCGTTAAAAATATCGTAATTCATCCATATCTCATTCTATTGCACAATCCTTATGCTCAACTCGCTAACGCAACATTGGTAGAGCACACGTATAGAGTAAGTGTTGCCGTAATCCTGTCAACGAATTTAAAACTATGAAAATAGAATAAAATATTCTCTAAAAAACATATGGGATGAACACTATACCAAGCTTTCCGAACCTAGCATCTAGAGGTGACTTAGGTATACAATGCGTGCTTTGTATTGAAAACACTGTAGGAAAATAATGAAACCTGGTGCTACCGGACTTACTCGCGTTGTGCATGCGACACGCTACTCAATGAAAGGTTTAAAAGCGGCGTGGATAAATGAAGCGGCTTTTCGTCAAGAAGTGGTATTACTCGCATTTCTCAGCACATTAACGTTTTTCTTGCCCGTAACTCCGCTAGAACAAGTTGCCATGATAAGTGTTGTGCTTTTGGTGATCATCGTTGAGCTGCTCAATTCTGCCATTGAGGCTGTGGTAGACCGATTTGGTTCAGAATGGAATGAGTTAAGCGGGCGCGCTAAAGACATTGGGTCGGCAGCGGTGTTTGTCGCCTTGTTACTGGCAGGACTTGTCTGGATAGGTATTCTGCTCCTATAGATTTGCCAAGCTACAGGTTTACCAAGCTAAAAAATACCAAAGCTTTAAAACGTTCTTTAACGAAAGAGCCCTATTCGAAGAAAGCGATTATGCCGCTTGCTTTGAATAGGGCTCTTTCCCTTTATGCTTGTTGCCTCGGCTAAAACTGCCTTTTCCTTTCTTCGCTTTAACCACTCGGGTTTTATACAGCTCACTGGTGACTATCGCTTTAAGCGCATTGTCTTGAATCACGCCTCTACCGTGTTCGTGTTGCATCTCAACCACATTTTCAGTGGCAAGCTTCGCATTTTTGCGTTTCTTTGCCATTTTAGGCTCCTTTGTTTAATTCGCAGGCAATATTGGCTTTCGTAGTTAGGAAAGTCAATGCTAATTTTAGAAGCATAACCTCGAAGGAATGTCTTTATGAAATATACATTTTCTACCTGTTTTTTTGCGGCACTGCTTTCTGCCTCCTCATTAGCACAGAACAATATTACTCTTAACTATTTAACGCCACTCAATGACGAAGAGAAGACCGTAAAATCTTTACTCATAGACAGCGGGGTTAACGAATTGGTGGTCGGATTTGGCGACACTCTGTTTCCCTTCAAAAATACACTAACGATTGAATATGGTTCTGACGACGGTCCGCTGTTTGATCCCGAAACCAATAAAGTTCAAATGCCCTACTCTTTCGTCACAGAAGCGCATCACCATTTCGCAAAAAATGATTATCAAAAGAAATACGGCAAGAAACCCGAGCTAGGGGCAATAGATACAGTACTTCACACCCTGATCCACGAACTGGGGCACGCATACATCGCAGACCAGCAGATCCCCGTATTAGGTAAAGAGGAAGATGCAGTTGATAATCTGGCCGCCATCATAATGATTGAGTATGTAGAAAACGGAGCAGATGCCGCTATCAGTGCCGCAGATATGTTTGATTTCGAAACACAAGGACAGCCAGACAAGTACCAACTCGTCGAATATGCTGGTGAGCATAGCTTTAATTTACAGCGTTACTTTCAAACACTGTGCCTTGTTTATGGTAGCGACCCTGAAAAATTTGCTGGCTTACTCGATGAAGTAGGAAAAGAGTATCGAGAGGAAAGAGAGTCTTTTTGCGAATATCAGTACAACACCACCAGAGACAATTGGCACACTTATCTGGGTCAAATAGATAAAGAGTGATGGTGTATACCCAATAAGAGTGGAAACGTATTGTCCATTTTCTTTACGTTCTCCGCTTTTTGTTTAACGCTTTAAAAAACCGACACTTACCCTTCCTATACAATTTTTCTTCCTAAGCACGTTTTGCTTATCTCGTCATTTTTACCCGAGATAGAACTTAACAAACCCAATGTCCTTCCAGACCCAATGCCTGAGCCCAAATATGCATTTAAAAACACTTCTTTTCACCCTTTTACTAAGCAGTCTTGTATCGGGCTGTGGAGGAGAGTCACCCCCCTCTTCTCAATCTAACGGAAATGGAAATAAGCCAACCACTCCAGGAAATCAAAAACCCACTAAACCGACCCAACCAGAACACCAAGTTTCTGATCACGAACTGCTGCCTTATTCTTTCAATGCTGTCGTTCAAGTTGCTGGGCGACCACATACTGTGGAACTGCAAAAATTTTCTGTCAGGCAAGAAAACGCCACCTTTTACGTGTTGAACACAGACAAATCTAGCCAAATAGAACCTCTAAAATACATTCCTGAGGTACGCAGCTACCGAGGCAAAGTGATTGGTCAACCAGAATCGACTATCGTCGGGTATGTTGATGGCAATAATCAGTTTTATGGCAGAGTTTTTTATGGTGGTATCAAATCTTGGGAGATAAGGAATCTCAACGTAAAAACAAAATCAACGGTTGTTGCCAGTGCATCCACAACGCTGAATCGGTCACCAGAAGATTTGAAACCAATCTCAACCTCTCATGTACTTCCTGAGCCTTCTTTAGAGAGCCCAATACCAAGTATGAAGGATTTCTACTTACAAAGAGCAGATATCACTTTTCATGCAACGGAAGACAGTTACACAAAAATATTCGGAAAAAATCTAGAGTCAGCCATTGGCGGCATGGATTACATAGCAAATTTACTGGACTATTTGTTTACAAGAGATGCGCTGATTCGTTTCAGTTACCCCGGTGGCTTGATCACTCAGAAATCAGGGAGTGTTACTCAACCAGCTCAGCAAACGGCACTCAGAAATGCATTAAAAGGCAAATTCTCGTTGTTTCACTATTTCACTGGTCCAAGAAACTCCGGCGCAAATGCTGGGCTTACCAGCTTCTGTGAATTCAGTCTATCGGCTTGGTGTACGCTGCATGAAGTCGGTCATGCATTTAATTTGGGGCATGATATTGGGGTAGAAACCAACAGTGTTATGGGTGCGGTTGAACTGATCCCAACCAATGCAATATCGGTGATCAAATCTTCTCCAGCAGCAACACGAGGAACGATTGTTGGAGCATTGCGGTCCCCTATAAGCCCTAACGCGAATATCGATCACATTGATGTGTCGCGAGATGGTCAAGCCACGCTCAATGTGTTGGACAATGATTTCGATGCCAACGGTCCACTTTCTGGAGGTACTATCAAAATTCATAGTGTGGACACGCGCTCGCTTGCCTATGGCAATATCTCTTGGGATTCCAATGGTAAAGTCACCTACCAAGCGCCTAAAGGGTTTGTTGGAGACGACCACTTTCATTACACCATCATTGATGACACTGGGATGAAAGACGAATCGGAAGTCCATGTAAAAGTCATATCCGATTCTAGAGTCGCCTTTTTTAAGAAAAGTAACGCTACTCGCCACACCAATCTACAACCCTACAACACAACAAAATATAGAACGACCCCAGTGGACCAAGTTCATAACCTCGCGGGCAAAGAACAATTTATTTCGCTTCTTCACAGCAACGCTAAGTACCCAAATTTAGGGTTTACCCAGCAAGTATTAAAAGAAGGCGGATACGATACCGTTTATGAAAAAAACAACACGATGGCACTACGTGACTATATGCCGCACGAGCTCGCCCCCGGTCGTTCCAGCTTTTCGGTGTCGTTAGTACTCACTCAAGACAATGATTTTATTTCTCGTGATAGTAATGGTGACTTTCACAAAACCATCCAAGAGCTTTCATTGATAGGGCAAGGGAAACTCGATGACGGCTACGCTTTGTCATATTTTAACGGCAATCAACATCGCGTTGCGCTGAACGGATCACCTGCTAAGGGGCTAGGATGGACGCTGGTGTCTCGCCAGTTCTTCACTCAGCAACGTTTTAGCCAGCGCCCACATGAGATTCATGCGTTTGCCTCACCGGATTCGGTCACAGTGAATGACAATAAGCCACATGTCATCACTTGGGTAATCAATCGAGAAGCAAACACGGTGACGACTTACGTCGATGGCGTAGCTATCCCAATGGCATTAGACAGCAATCCGACTCACTTTGTAGAAGATGTACCTTTGCCTGCAGATTTTGGGGGAATTTATCCTGGTGGAACACATTATTGGTACAGTTCCGGGAGAGATTTACATACAGAGTCTTACGGCCCTTGGTTTATGAGAACCACAAACTCCGATGCTGGGAAGAAAAACCCGAGTATCTGGGAAACATCAACGGAGTTCCTCTCCAAAAACATGGACGTCGATAACGTACAGATTTTCACTTATGCGTTGGCTCCTGCACAAGTCACACAAATTGCTCAGGGAGTTTACCCTGCTTATACGAATTCACCTTATAACGGTCAGGCGGTATTCTTCGATAAGCCCATTACGTTGACATGGGAACATGATAAAGCCAGCAGCTTCAAACTGGTGTATGGCTATGAGCCATCCCTCAAGCATCCAAAGTTCTCTCAAGAAATAGGGGCAAGAAACACTCAAACGGTCGCAATTAATGATGCCCATGAAGCCTTATATTGGCGTATCGATAGTAATGTAAATGGAAAATGGGTAACTGGGCACACTTGGTCTGTTCGAAATCAACTCCAGATTGGGAATATGTTGTCACTCTCGTTTACCCAAGACGAGCTAACCAATTCGGCGCAAACAAATGCTGCTCCGTGGAGGAAGAACATCGAAGAGGACTTCGGTAACGTCAGCGTAAAGGTCAGTAATCAAACGGACTCTAATGGACGCTCAACACTATTGCTGCGAGGTGACAACGCCAACATCACATTTACCAACAATGGTGGTCGAGAGATTAAGCAACTCAACGTATCGCTGGGATCCTATAACCAAGAGAAAGTTGGCGAGCTCGCGATCCAGTACCGCTCAGGCAGCCAATGGAAAGACGCAAAAGTACTGCATAAAAATGGATTGCCGACAGGGCAAAATTACAACGGCATGTACTCACACTCTTCCGGAGTGGGAAACGGAAAAGGCGGACCGGGAAAAAATCGTTATGCACCAGCATCTACTGATAATTTAAGTTCATATAAAGTGTCATTTCCATCTGGGGTCTTTGAAGCGAGAATCATTGTTCGAGGACATAAAAACGTTGTGGCGATCATAGACCACGTGACTTTGATGTAGAAAGGTTGGATAGAGATTAGGGTTAACAGACCTTAATCTCTACTCATTCAAACTGATACCCAAGTGACCTAAAGGTACTTGGGTATACTCAAACTACTGCGTCCAAAATTTTATCAATGGCCTCAATCACCTTCTTGGAAATCTTCAATAGTTTGGCGTGAGAATCCAGAGCGTCTTCGGCCTCTATCGCTACGTTTTGCTGTTGTTTTAGCAGTTCGATGGCAATCGCAACCTCACTCGAAGGCTTCTCCGATTTTGCCAATACCCAGCGATCCAGCCGTATAAACAACTCATGCTGTTGCTCTCGAATCTCGAATTGTTCGTCACCGGTTGCTGATTGCGCTGCGCGGTTAAGCGCCTTCATACTAGCTTGAATTTCTTTGAAAACGGCGTCCGTCATTTGTCTTGTCCTTTGCAACTTAGCTTACTATCAATGACCTCAACACCTTCTTCACAGTTTTCTAGTAAACCTTTTGTTGTATTGAATCGCGCAGTGACGTCTTTCATCCTAGCTTGAGTTTGTACCAACGTCGCCTTAGTAAACGTTCCGCTATTGAGGCTTTCTGCCACCTGATTGTGGCTCATTCGGAAAGTATCAATGGCTTTGATCGTTTGCTGTACGAGAATTGGTGTCGCGGCCATTTCTTCCCATTGCGCATACAATCGCTCTATCTCATCTCGGCTGGCTTTTAGTGGCATCTGACGAATGTTTGCTCTTCGATTGAAATCCTGAACTTCTTCGCTTAAAACGTATGAACGTGATAGATAGATTGCTGTACCAATTTGATGTTCTTCAATCAATTCGACTAACCTGAGACTAAGCTGAGAAACAATTGCATCGGAGTTTGTAATGACTTTTTTAAGCGCCCGCTGCTTTTTATCTTCACTGTAGCTCCCAACTAGAGCCACCAGCGCACTTTGAGCTATCCCTTCCTTTTCTTTCGGTATGGGCAGGCTAACCCATTGTGACGACTCTGCGGCTTGATACAAATTCAAAGCTGCCAACTCCGCATCAGCCTCATTATTGGCAGAAGCCAGATCATTAAGCGCTTTTGAATAAGCAAGAAGCGCTTTTGATATTGCAATAATGGGGGAATTTTCTGGAAGTTGGTAAGTTGCTAAAGGCTCAAACTCATCGGAATTTAGCTTTGCTTTAGAGGAACCATTATATTTAGCCGCAAGATGGGTGAGATCGCGGTGAGATTTCGCCTGATTGTATTCACTAACGACCCCAGATACATGTTCAAGCATGTTGGTCGCAGACTGGCTGAAATCTGCAACTTTATTTTCCGGTACGTTAGAGCACCCCGAAAGTACCAATATCGTAGCCATTGCTACTGCATTTTTCGTAAACATCCTTTTAACTTTCATCGCTCACTTCATGTGTTGAAAAACATACTTGCACATATAATGTTGACTATTTGTGACTTCATGCACGAATTTTTAGATAACACCACCCTGTCCGGCATTTAATTACATCTTTAATTTCAGTAGTTTATATTTATAGCACTGCGTATAATTGAGCATAATCACTTGGTTGTTCCTTAATATGAGACCCTTACTTCATTAGCCGATATATGTTACAAAGTTTGCGTAGGCTAACGCTACGCTCGCTCTTTTATCTCGGTGCTAGAATTACACCCGAGTAGACAATTTGAAAGGAAACATGATGTCTGTTGATCGATTGATGACCACACTTTGTACCCACAACTTACTCGCATCTAAACAATTTTATCAAACACTGTTTGGGTTTAATGTAGGCTTTGAAAGTGAGTGGTTTATCCAGTTGGTCCACCCCAAAAGCAATGTTGAATTGGGGCTTATCACAGCAGAACATGAATTGGTTCCCCCTCGGTATCAGGGAGCGGCTAGTGGCTTATTTGTTACTCTTGTCGTCGAAGATGTCGACGCTGTATTTAAAGCCGCTGAACAGAAAAATTACGTTGTTCTTCAAACGCCTGAACCCACATTTTATGGTCAAAAAAGGCTATTATTAGAAGACCCGGCTGGCGTTCTTGTTGATGTTTCCACACCACTTCCTATCTGACGTCGCTTTATTACGCATGATCCAGAAACATAAGATAGCAGAAACGGGATAGTGCTATTTTGCTACCCATTCCGTTTCGATCAATGTTTTATCTTGGCATTTAATGCGCGCTAAAAAGAGATCGCCCTTTTCAATGGTTCCGACTCCTTTTGGCGTGCCCGTCATAATGACATCGCCATCCTCCAAACTGGTGTAACTTTGCAGCTCATCCAAAATTTGAAGCGGCGGATAGAGCATATCTTTAGTGCCACCAGACTGAACACGAACACAGTTTATGAAGAGTTCTAAGGTCAAATTGGGTAAATCTCGCTGAGAAATAGGAACAAATCGGCTGAATACAGCACTGCCATCAAATGCCTTTGCTCTCTCCCATGGTAGCCCTTTGCCTTTCAGATTGGATTGAAGTGTTCGCTTGGTTAAATCCAACCCAAATCCAACATAGCTAAGCTTACCTTCCATTATCACAAAGCAAATTTCTCCTTCGTAGTGAAGCGTTTCACCGTGGAATGAGTGGAGCGTAGAACTGATGGAACTATTGGGTTTATTGAACACCACCATTTGGTCTGGAACACTGTTGTTCAGCTCAGCAATATGTTCTGAATAATTTCGACCAACACATAGTACTTTTGAGGGTGTCACTGTCCGTTGTTCAACCTGAATGGTGTTCATCGCTAATCCTTGAGTTAATGGTTCATCCTAAAGTTAGTCGCGATCGAGCTTATTGAGCAGCTTTTCACATAGCTGCTTCATTTGAATCAAATCTTCAAGATCCATATCTAAAGCACACAGCATGGCACTTGGCACTTTTTCAGCTTCTAACTTCAGTTCTTGTCCTTGCTCGGTTAGATGCAGCTCTCTCACACGCTCGTCATGTTGTGCTCGCCGCCTTTCCACCAGCCCTTTGCTCGAAAGCCGTTTCAGTAGTGGCGTAAGTGTACCTGAATCTAAATAGAGTTTATTGCCTAGCTCTTTGACATTAATACCATTTTGTGACCAAAGCACCATCATTACCAGATATTGCGGATAGGTAAGATCAAGCTTTTCAAGCAGCGGGCGATAAGCACGTACCACGGCATTGGTAGCGCTATAAAGTGGAAAGCAAAATTGATTTTCCAATTGTAGAACTTTTCCGCTCTCTATATCTTTCTTCGTCATTATTTGTTCTAAACCCTAATATGCCAATTTATACTCGATATTCGGATGCGAGCTCACTGATGCCAAGCCCACTTTTCTTAGACACTTTTAATTGAACCGGAATACGTTCTTTCATCGCCTCAATATGGCTAATAACACCGATCATTTTTCCAGACGCGTTTAAGCTATCCAAAGCATCCAATGCTATATCCAAAGTTTGCGCATCCAATGTGCCAAAGCCTTCATCTAAGAATAATGAGTCTATACTCGTCTTGTGACTCACAAGATCGGATAAAGCCAGCGCCAATGCTAGGCTCACCAAGAAGCTTTCGCCTCCAGACAGTGTTTTCGTATCGCGTTCACTGTCGCCTTGCCATAAATCCAGCACACTGAGCTCTAAGCCTTCACCTTGCTTGCGTTGCAATTGATATCGACCGTACAAGCGAGAGAGCTGCTTATTCGCCAGATGAATCAAGTTGTCGAGTGTTAAGCCTTGTGCGAACTTTCTGAATTTATCGCCTTTTTGGGAACCAATCATGGAATGCAGATACTGGATATCATCGTAGACGACCCGATAGCTCTCTATTTCTTCAAAAAGCGCCGCCTGATCATTTCGCCTTTGCTGATCCGATGCCAACTCTTGGTTAATTTCCCCTTCCCGCTTGGTTCGCAGATCCAGTGCTTGCTGAACTTCCTCTAGTTTAAAAGCCAGCGCTTCTAAGCTGTCTTTATCCCATTCGGGGGCATTAACGTGCTCATTCATTTCCTTCAGTTTCTTTCTGCAACTTTCAAGTAACGTTTGAGACTGCGTGATAGCATGGCTAAGGCTTTGTTGAAGCGCCTTTAATCTACCTTTTTCATCCTCAGACAACAGCGCGGTTTGGTACGCTTCTGTGTTCTCAAATGGGCTGGTTTCCAGAGCTGTTAGCCAAGAGCTTTCGGCTTCTTTAAGCGATTTTTCTGTGACATCTAAGTTTGTAATCAAGGTCGATTTTTTGCCTAGCGCGTTCGCTAGTTTTTCTTGAGACAGTTTTAGCTGACCATCAACACTCTTGTGCAAGTTATCTAGAGTCGTCACTTTTTCACGAATTTGATTTCGTTCATTAGTAACCACCTTGTCTTTAAAGGCTTCAAAACGCTTCGACTTAACCTCAGTCAGAGCATGCTCTGTATTTTTTACTTGCTGAAGCTGGACGTTTAATTCATTCGATAATTCTGCTTTCTGCTTTGCCAAAGTATCGGAGTGGTTTTGAGTAACCGCGATGCTCTGCTTTAACTCTTCTAACCTTTGAGTGGACTGTTGATACTCTGAAATTTGTTTTTCCAATCCTTCAAACCACTGTTGGGTGTTTTGAGAAGGAAAACTCAGCCCTAAAGATTCAACCTGGTATTTAAACTCGTTTTCGGCTGTTTGTGTTTCTTTAGTTAAATCCTGAGATCTAGCGAGTAATTCTTTGGTCATTGACTCGGACATTTGTAAGTCTTTATCCAGTAACTGCAACCGCCCATCTAATTGCTGTAATTTTTCAGATAGCTCATTTTTGCGCTTTTGAGTGTGTTCTAACTCTTTGAATGCGGATTTATTCTGTGAAAGGTGTGTTTTGGTAAACGTAATTCTTTGTTCCAAACCTTTAACTGCATTCAATGCGCTGTTTGTATCTTCAATAGAGATCGGCACTTCCAGATTTGGTACTTTCTGATACCACTCAGAAGCAATTTTCCCTAGCTCAACTTGAAATGAATCGGCTTTCTCTTGGTTCTCTTTTTGGTGACGTTCTAACGTGCTCACTTGAACCGAAAGTGCTTCACCAGATTGTTTAATCTCTTCGAGTTGTCTTTCAGCTTCACGCTTTTTTGACACAGTTTCAGGTAGTGCTTCAATACCATTTTCCAGTATAGGGTGCTCTAAACCACCGCACAGAGGACAAGGGGTATCCGGAGACAATTGAGCGCGGTACACTGCCAAATGCTCCTCTTGAGACACCAACTGATGCAGGGATTGCACCAGTTGATTCTGAGACTTGTATTGTGATCGCATGCTATCGCGTTGTGTAAGCAATACTGCGAGATCTGATTTCTGCTTATCTCGTTCCTGATCGAGATTTCGTTTCTCGTTGTTTAACTCGCTCCAGCGCTCCTGACTATGCTGAAGCTGTAACGTCAAAATTAGCTGTTGATTTAGCCGCTCCAACTCTGAATCCAGACTCTCGACCGTGCCATTTTGACAAAGTGCCTGAAAAGCAGCGGTGGCTTTTGTTTCTTCATCATTCAGCTGTTGATAAGCAGGGGTGAGCTGCAACTTCTCCGATTCTAGCTGGCTCTTTTTCCTTGCATGCTCACTGAGCTCAGACTCTGCCTGCTTTAGCTTTTGGATTAGGTGTTGGCTTTCCTGCCATTGGTTTTGAATAAGAGAGGTTTGTACTTTCCACTTTTCTAAGTTTGGGGCAACCTGCGCAAGCGTTTCATTTTGCTTTAGAAACAGCTCCGTATTCCGCAATTCATTACTTTGAGATACCGCCAATAGCTCAATGCGCTTTAATTCCTCTTGCATGTCATTAAGTTTGGCTTCGGATTGTGCCACCGACTTTGACTCTGTCTGTATCTTGTTTGCCAGTTGTTCCATTTGGTTATCCAACGGTAAAACCGTCTGAGTAATCAAATCTTCTAGATCATGCTGCTCTTTTTTGGCGTTAACGAGCGCTTGCTGGGCTTCATCAAGCTTTTGATTCAGGGATTGGAAAGCCTCTTCTAATTCCGTCGTTTCACGAGTTAAGCCAGTGATTTCAAGTTGCTGCTGCGAATGAGACTGATGCAGTTCGATACACTTGGAATAGAGTGGTTGAAGGCGTTCAGCGGGCTCAGAAAACGAGAGCTTGTCAAGGTCGTTTTGTGATTCTAATTGAGATTTCTGTGCGGCTTCCAGTGCAACTTCTGCACTTTGAAGCTCTTTTTCTAAACTCGCTTTATCATTCTTCCAACGGATGCTCATGTCTAATTGCTGTTTAGACAATTTAGCGTCGGATTGCAGGGGAGCCAAGCTATCGAGCTCCGCTTTCAATTCACTGCAATATTCCGCACTGAGTAACTGCACGCCTTGCGCTTTAGACTCTAGCGCGACCATTTTCTGTTTGGATTCTGACCAATATTGATGAACGCGCTCCGATATCAAGCCATAAATTTCGGTACCCGTTAGCTCTTCTAGCAGCTCCGCTCTTTCTGACTCTTTCGCATTAAGAAACGCAGCGAATTGCCCTTGAGAAAGCATCATTGATTTAGTGAAACGATCGAAGTCTAGACCCGTTACGTGCTCAACAACTTCTAATTTCTTTTTGGCTTGTGAGGCAATGATTTTGTTGTTTTCAACTTCAGCGAGTTCGACAACGGCTGCCTGTAGGTTCCCGTCGGATTTGCCATGGGAACGTCTCATACTCCAAAACGCACGATATGCTTTCCCTTTAACGTCAAATTCAACCTCAGAGAGGCATTCGGCTTCTCCTCTTGTCATCACTTCATTGTTGGAAGGCGTGAGCAACCCAAGGCGTGGTGTTTTGTGATAAATCGCTAAGCATATAGCATCGAGAAGCGTGGTTTTTCCTGCCCCCGTAGAGCCTGTAATGGCAAAAAGCCCATTATCGTTAAAGGGCGCTTGGGTGAAGTCTATTTTCCACTCACCTTTGAGCGAATTGAGGTTTTTGAATCTTAAAGAGAGGATCTTCATATCATTGATTCCTCTACTTCCGACACTATCTTCAAAAATGTGTGTTGTAATCGCACCTTTCTTTCAAGCTCTTCTTCAGATTCAAACACCTCTTGACCCAACCTTTTCTCAAACACATCAGCTGGTTTAAGCTCATCTAACGTCTCGCTCTTTTCTTGCGTCAGTGACTTTCTGCGTGAAGACTGGCTGCGTTTAAGTTGCAGCACTTCTACAGGTAAGTTCTCAACCAGTAGCTGAATACGCTGTTGAAGATCGGAAAGATAGTCGTCTATTTCTACCTCAATGCTAACCCACGTTGAGCCATCTCCAACCCGATGTTCATTCTGAACCTCTTTTGACGAATGCTCATCTAACTGGTAATCATTGAGCTGAGTTTCAATTTCAGCTAAAGAGCCTGAAATGGTTGCCATTGCTTGGAAGCGAGGAACAAAAATAGGTGTGATGGTTGGTGAGATATTTTGTTCAAAATCCAGCAACAATACTTGTTTCTCTGATTTCAATTCATCAAAGCTTAACGGAATAGGTGAGCCGCAATAACGAATGTGTTCCTTTTTAGCCACTATTTGGGGGCGATGAATATGCCCCAGCGCGATGTAGTCTGCGGGGGGAAAACCATCTGCGGCAAACCCTTCTAGGCTGCCTATATAAATATCCCTGACCGATTCAGATTGTTTCACTCCCATTGCAGTGAGATGCCCAGTCGCAACAATAGGGATAGCTCTATCTGAGCTTGCACGTTGTAATTCTTTTTGTCTAATAAGTGCGTGGCTATAAACGCTCGCATAATGCGTTTTAATCGCATCTGCCAACGCTACTTTTTTGTCTATCGATGATTCACCAGATTGACTGACCACCAGATCCCTTGGCCGTAAAAAAGGTATAGCGCACAGTAAAGCACCAATATCACCCTTGTCGTCTTTTAGTTCTATTACTTGCTGATCATTTTCTTCAAGACTGCTCGCGATTACGTGCGTATTGAGATAAGCGAGAATCTGCTTTGTTTCATTCAGTACTGAAACAGAATCGTGGTTACCACCCAAAACAACCAACGCACACTGCGTTTTTTGCAGTGCAACAACAAATTGGTTGTACATTTCTCGAGCATAGCTTGGCGGCGAGCCCGTATCAAAAATGTCACCCGCGACAATCAGCGCGTTAACTTGATGCTCAGTGATCTGCTCTAGAAGCCAGTCTAAAAAAGCCTGATGTTCGTTTTTTCTGCTCTTGGTGTAGAAGTTTTGACCTAAGTGCCAGTCTGAAGTGTGAATGATCCGCATGTCATTGTTTTTTTCGTTTTTATCATGCAGCCAGTTTATACCTAAGTAACCTCAAGATGCTAGAAAATGGTATTAGGGTAATAACAGGCAGTATTTAGGCGTATCACTTGGTTAATGAAGTGCAGGTAAGAGTCTAGGGTCTGTTGACCTTTCGAGATGATTTTTGCAGCAATTTGTGGGTGATTTATACAAGGCAGAGCTTGTTCGGTGTAGTCGCTCTACATCAATAAGCGATAACGCAGTAGAAATAAGCCACAAATGCTGCCCAAAGGGTTCGACTAGGCGTCCCCGCTCTATACCTTTTACTCTTTGTTGCAAGGTATTTGCTTAGAATGACTAGGCTACACACCTTGCGCCGCGATTAAAAGGCATAGAACTCGAACAAAATTTAACCGCGAAAGGTCAACAGACCCTAGGCTATTTGAGATCTTTCGAAAAAAAGAATGAAACTTGGTAAAGCAAAACACCACCAAGGCACCCAAAAATATTACACGAGAGATCAACCCAAGAAAATTGCCGGCTGGGAATCCAGATCTGGGAAAATTCGTCAATCAGCATTAATAACAGCAACAAACTCAGAAGCGGTTTTCTCGTTACTTTGCTTGCGAGCGTTGCTGTAAATCCCAATATAAAAGCAAAAGAGAAATGAAAGGCGAGATCATAGTGCTGAATAGCATAACGCAGGTCACCGGAAAGCAAACCGATGCTCTGCAGTATAGAAAGGCTGCCTACCAATGCGAGGCAGCTAAAGAACAGACCAATCACCAAGCTCTGTTGAGCTGAGTTGGAACGATTGGTCTGGTTATCGAGTTCTTTCATCTTTGTCATAATCTCAGGGGAGTATCCCCTTCAATTATTTCTTACCTGTTACCTTTTTGGCAAGTTTTGAAGCGTGACCTTTAAGATAAACATTTTCGTAGCAGTAATTGGTCGCTTCGATATAACCTTCAACGCTACCACAATCGAATCGCTGACCGTCGAATTTGTATGCTAGAACACATCCAGATTGCGCTTGTTTAAGAAGTGCATCCGTTATTTGGATTTCACCGCCTTTGCCTGGTTCTGTTTTCTCAATCAATTCAAAAATATCAGGCGTTAAGATATAACGACCAATGATCGCAAGATTGCTTGGTGCGGTACCCGGTTCAGGCTTTTCTACCATATCATCAACACGGAATAGTTTGTCTTTAATCATTTCACCAGAAATCACACCGTACTTGTGAGTTTCTTCTTCTGGTACTTCTTCAACCGCAACTATCGAGCAACGAAACTGCTTGTAGAGTGCGACCATTTGCGCCAATACGCCTTCGCGCTTGTTCACACAAAGGTCATCCGCTAGAACGACGGCAAATGGCTCATCACCGACCAATTCACGCCCAGTAAGAATAGCGTGACCTAGCCCTTTCATCTCACGTTGACGGATATAGGTAAAATTAGCGGCATCAATGATTTCACGAATATCAATCAGCAGCTCTTCTTTGTTTGTTCCACTGATTTGGTGCTCTAATTCGTAGTTTTTATCAAAGTGGTCCATTAGAGAATGTTTACCACGCCCGGTAACAATACACATATCGGTCATTCCAGCCTGTATTGCTTCTTCCACACCGTATTCAATCAATGGTTTGTTAACGATAGGCATCATTTCCTTAGGCATTGATTTTGTTGCTGGTAAAAAGCGCGTTCCATAGCCCGCTGCCGGAAAAAGGCATTTCTTGATCATCTCAACTCCGTTTTCGTTGTTCAGTTATGGGTTAACCCATAAGATTTAAATTGGTGTTATTGGTTAAAAGGTCAACGACCTTTCGTATCTCACTTTAAATAAGTGATTGTTATATATGGTTCAGCATCAGCTTTCTCTGAAGGCTCTCAGTAAACTGACTTTCAGTGGTTCTAGTAGGTAGTCTAGTGGTCGTTTTTCTTCTAATAGTACATAGACTTCCGCTGGCATCCCTGGATACAACTCCAAGTCTGGGTTGTTAGATATTTCTTGGCTATTTAGCTTCACTTTTACTTTGAAACCACTCAGCTCCTCACCATCAGAATTTGTTCTGTCAGCATCAATGTAGACAACCTCACCTTGCACTGGAGGCGTCGTTCTGAAGTTAAACGCAGAGAGACGAATCAACGCTTGTTGACCAATCCTAACCACATCTATGTCTGTAGGGTTAATGATCGCTTCTACAATCAAACTGTCGTTGTCTGGAACAATTTCCATCAAGCTTTCACCTGCCCCTACAACTTCACCTGCTGCATTCACTTTCAACCCTAATACGACACCACTAGCTGGGCTCTTTACAACCGTACGAGCCTGAACATCCTTGGCGAGGTTTAATTCAGCCTCCAAGGTGATAAGCGCGTTGCGAACCTCTGCGATTTGAGTTTCAACCTCTGAGCGATTTCTTTGCTTAATAGCACTTTTTTGCTGTTCCAGTTCAGAAACAGATAATATTTGCCCATCCAATTCCGCCTGAACCGAAATAATGTCGGAGACCAGTAAGACTTCTGAACGCTTGAGTTCCAATAATTTTAAACGCGAAGTGAAGCCTTCAGCGAGAAGCTGATCGTGCATGTCTATTTCGTCGTTAAGAAATTCCAATGCTTGCTTTCTCTGTGCCAGCATCTGAGATGAAAAAGCGCGTCGATTACGTGTCTGCTTCAAACGTGAATCGACGATATCCAGTTCCTTAGTCCGCATGTCCATACGGCTAGTAAACAGAGAACGTTGATTCGCGATGAGTGTGTCAATTTCCAAAGCAAGGTGAGGAAATTGAACTTTATCGATAGAAGGAACATAACGGGCTAAATCATCTCGCTCTGCCAGCAGTCGTTGATACTCTATCTGGCGGCTAATCCAAGTAAGTTGGGTTTGTTTTAGCCGACTCTGAAACGTGATGTCTGAGATTTTTATCAGCGGAGCACCTTTCTCGACTTTCTGACCTTCTCGAACATACACTTGGGCAACAATGCCACCTTCTAAGTGTTCAATGCTTTTCCGTTTACTCTCGACAATAACAATTCCCGAAGCTATCGCAGCGGAATCCAGTTTCGCAAACCAAGTCCAAGCCGCGAATAAACCTAAGCTCAACAACAAAAAGATTGTCGCGCGCTTTATGAGACGATTGTTGTCGGTCATTAACTGTGTTGAGTCATTCATCATAAAGCCTTTAGTATTTTATCGCTTGGTAGTTTGAGTGACTGGCGATATTCACGCTTTTCTTATCCAGTTTCGTTTTGTTTTCATACGCTTCAGAAATGACACCATCTTTAAGTTCAACGACATAATCAGCCAGCTTCATCATTAACGGAGAACTGCTTACGAAGATGATCCCTACTCCGTTACTTTTTAACGTTTCGAGGTGTTTAACTAAATATTGAATCGTTTGGTTATCAAGAAATGCCGTCGGCTCATCCAGAATGAGAAGTTTAGGTTGATAATAAAAACAGCGAGCTAAGGCCAAACGTTGCATTTCACTACGAGACAGTTCCACCCCTTCTAACCCCAGCATGGTTCCATAGCTTTGCGGGAGCTTCGCGACGAAGCTGTGGCATAGTGCTGCTTTACTCGCTTTTACAACATTTTCAGGGACATCCATATCTAAATGATCACCAAACCCACTGATATTGTCGGATACACTCGCATCAAAAACATCAATCACTTGGGGTAAATAACCGATGGACTCAGCAAGACGCATAGTATCCAGCTTATCGATATTGATCCCATTGACTCGTACTTGCCCTTTGGTTGGTACGTAATAATTCGCCAAAAGCTTGAGCAAGGTGGATTTACCTGCTCCGGATGCCCCTTTGATCGCCAAGCAATGACCTGGCTTTAGGTTGAAGCCAATATTGTGAACCAAAAGCCGGTCGCCTAGCCCTCGGTAAGTCACTTGGTCAACAGACAGCTCTATCTCTTCTAATGCGATATCCATTTTGCTGTCTTCTTGATGACTAGAAAAAACAGCACTGATTCTTTCAAACGCTTCTTTCGATTCCAACCAATTGAAGTATTGGTTTGCACCTTGATCAATCGGTGCCAGTATTCTGCCTAGTAATATTGAAGCGGCTAAAAGCGAGCCGGCCATTATCTGTTCGTTAATAACCAACCAAGCACCTACCGCAAAAACACCAATTTGAACAGTCATCCTGATCATCTTAATAATGCTTTGACCATGATTAGTGAATCGCTTTGAACGCTGCTCTTGTTCAAGGGTACGGCTGTGTTTTTGATTCCAGCGCTCCAGTACTTTTCCGGAAGCTTGATATGCCTTAAGTAATTTCCCCTTACTGAACAGCTTTTGAACTGAGGACGATTGCTGGATCGCCATATTCTTCGCTTCGTTCATGTTTTTATGTGTCAACAGAAGTAGCAAGCCACTCGCAGCCGATAGCACCAGTGTTGCTGCAAGCGCGTAAGCGCCGAGTACTGGATGAAGAAGAAATAGAACAATGATGAAAATGAGCGACCAAGGAAGGTCCGATAAGCTTCGATGAAAAGGAGAAGATAGGTATTGTTTCGCCAATTGATGATCTTTTACTGCTTTGTGTGCAGCTGCCGCATTCTTGGAGGATAAATTAAGGCTCTTTTGAATCAACAATTCGCCAAACGATTGATCATAAATAGACGATAGATTATTGAGAACTTGTTGTCGTGTGTAGTCCATCGCAACTTGTACGATAAGGAGAAAGACAGCAATTAAAGCAAGAAAAAGGAGTGTATCCGTACTGCGAGAAGAGAGTACACGGTCAAACACCTGCAAACTGTATATTGGCAATACCAGTACTAAGAGATTTGCAAATACGGAGAATATTTGAAAATAGAAGAAGTTTTTCTTGCGATAAGAAGTGAATGTAGACCAACGTTTCATAAACGATTTCTGCCTGTGAGTCTTTTAATATTTATTATGTTTCTAGCCTGCTTAGACTCTTAAAATAAAAAACCTAAGACAAAACGAGTATAAAGTGCCTCAGGCTTCACGGGCATACTCAGAATGCATATTGGGAGTAATTTCACCCCTGTGCATGAGCCAAGTACTAAAAGGGATCGCACTTAGCAGGCGATCCCTCATTATGACTGACTTATACTGGAGCAAAGTCCGTATCAGTAGTCAGGATCTGATAGGCATCGTCAGCCGTGTAAACTGTCACCGAGTAGAACGCATCAGCATTCAGACCTTGTGCCTGCAAGTACATTTCTTCTGCAGAACTCAATGCGCTACTGGAATGTCCAGTAATGCTTCCGTCCAGTGTCAGGTCAATGTTAGACAGTACTAAACCAAATCCAACTTCCGATTCAGCATCATTTGCAGCCAGTAAGGTGCTGTCAATGGTGAGTGCCGCTGGTGCAACTTTCCCTGTACCTTTAACTACTTCAAAATTTTCAAACGTCACCGTATCCGTGCCGCTCAGTTTTAATACATCGAAACCAGAACCACCGTCAGCATCACGCCCAGTTACGCCTGCAGCAGGACCAAGTAAACCAGATACATCAACCACATCATTACCCGTACCCGCATCAATATCAAAGCGAGTGAATTGCGAGTTCTTAGCATTTGTGATTGAAATGGTGTCGTTTCCCGCACCTGAGTTAATCTCGAAGAGATTGCCCCAGTTAATGCTGTTTGAATATGCGGAAACTGCAATATTGTCGTTGCCTGTACCTGTGTCGATTTCACCACGCTTTGCATTCGAAACAACAATAGATGCACCATTATTGTTTTGGTTATCGATATCTACATCGACAAAGTTGTTTACGTAAACAATTTGATCAGTACCATCAACTTTCGCTTCTTTGTACCCTGCTTTATTCCAGCTATCAGAAGAAAGGATCGTGGCGCTCAAAACACCGCTCGTAGACTCAAGGTTTACACCATCCGCAGATACCGACCCCACTCCAACGAGAGATTGGGTTGCATTTCCTGCAGTAAGACCTGACGCTGAGCCTGTGCCATCTGTATTAGTTGTCCCTACATATGTTGTAGTCATTTCCATGTCTCCAAAATTATAAATAACACAAGTTAACTAGCACCAAGATTTAAGGCTTATTATTTTTGGTGCCACATTGTTGAAATCATGAAAAATTATATTGACCTTAACATCAATTTGACACTGCTCTGACAGACAATAATGACAAAATAGGACTGCAGCATTAGAGTTTCCTAACCTAACACGCCTCGTTTAATTAAATAGGGTGAGAAGAACTAAATTACGGCATTAAAAAGAAAAAAAAATTTTCCAGGAAATCATTAAGAAATCTAATCAGTACTAGATAATTGATCATGCCCAATGATACAAACCCAATAAATAAACCGGTTGAGCCCATAAAAATCAAATAGTTAACCAGATTAATACTTAGCTAAAAGTTTAGAACCTATACATCTAAACTTTCGTCTGGTATCTCACGTGAATGGCAAAATAAAATCATACTTAGTAGTAATACCCACGTGAATGCATTAGTTAATAGAACACCACTGGATGCAGAAGCAATTGTCAATCCACCTGTTATGATACTTACCGCAATAGCCAACTGCTGCTCATATCGATGAGTTAACGTTTTTGCCATCACCGCTGAAAATATACTTTTTCCTATCCAGAGAAACGTCAAAATGCTGCCTGGAATACCTATCCCCAATATCAGATCCATATAGGAACTGTGTGTTGTTTTTGCTGACCAACCAAATGCAGACGAATATTGATACATTATTTCAGGTCGTGTGAAGACACCAAAACCATATCCAAATAGAGGTCTATCCAAGATCAAATCAAATAATACGTCCCACAGCCCTGTACGGCCCGTTAGGGTTGGGTCTTTCCCCAAAAAATACAAAATATCGTGTAGGAATACATTTAGTAAAGACACAGAGAAAACAAGACCGACAAAGTAGAACAGTAAAAGCACTATTTTTTGTCTAATAAGAGGTTTAGATATAACAACAAGAATAACAAAAAAGGTAGAGACAACAACGACCATTGTCAGTAGTGCTGTAATAGACTTAGACATTACGACCATAAGAAAACAAATTAGAAATAGACCTAACTGCTTAACATCTCGACGTTTTGATTCAAACCACCATTTCTGGAAAAAAATAATGCTGATAACGGCGAAGAATGAACCAGCTCCATTTTTATGAACAAATAGCCCTCTCCATGCCCCAGAGTGAACTCCACTCATGATGCCATATTGTGGAAAAACAATAATATAAACGAAATTCAGAAATACAACGACAGTAAGGAACTTCACCAAATTGTCGTATAACACTCCGGGACCATAATATTGATAGTAAAGCAGCATAGGAATCGATACCACAGCCACTGAAATAAGATAGCGTAATGCCAACGTCAAGTTCGGAGAAAACAATATAGAGAAAACAACGAACAATACAACGAGGTTGGCGAGTAAACTCACTTTGAATTTTTTAATAACAGAGAGACCAGAGAAAAAGAGAAAAACAAGCAAAATTCCAAGTAAAGCCATCTGCATGAGCTTTTGTGGCATAAAAGTAATCTGGCTAAGTTGATGCTGAGCAGATGGGTAACCAACCCCCATATTCGTTGCTCTAATAAGAACTAGGTAGAAAAGTGACGTTAAGCAAATTAAATTAAATGTGTCTCTTCGTATCAGCATACGTTAGTTAAGCTCCAGTTCCTTAATTTTCATGCTTATTTCAGGATATTTATCCCAGCTAGTTGGCTTATATATACCTAGTTTGATAAATGGCATCTTTGCGTCATTAAAGGTGTTAGGACCACACGTCTCACTTAACTTACTGCCATTTAGATAGGTTTTCAGGCACGCTGAAGCCTTTGTAGATAATGTCCCTTCGATCTTAAACTGATGCCATTGTTCAACGGCATAATCCACATCACTAAATAGCGTCCTCGTGCCTATCGAATTTCTTGGAGAGGCACATGTTCCATCAACCGTGCTTGACACCTTTTGATGATCCCAACGATTAAACATTCTCAACTTCCCTGAACTCGTTTCCAACGCCAAAATGGGACAACGCCAATTTTCACCCTTATCTGGAAAAGAATGGATCTGAAAATAACTGTGCCAACGATTTGAATATGCGTAATTATCTTTTACTTTGAATTTAAAGCTCAATGAAAATGGTACATCTCGTTTTAATGCTTTTTGCACTGCAATCTCACAACGCTTTCGACCTTTTTGGGGTTTAAGGGTGAATTCAATTTCAGAGCTCAATTTGGATCTTTTCCAAAGAGCGGGATGACATTCATAAACAAGAGAAGCCTCTCGATTAGTTGTGATGAAATCTCCTGGTTCCATTAATTTTTTTGAGTTATTAGCAAAGGCTACATTTGAACCCGAAGTAAACCAAATCAAATAGCACAATATAGCAATCGAATGAATTCGGATATTCTGCATACTATTTACTCATCTTTAATATTATGGAACGAAATAAAAACATCACATTTCCAACAACATAGCGACGAAACAAGCGCTTTGGCTCTTTCATTAATCGAAACACCCATTCAAGACTCAACTTTTGTACCCAATCAGGTGCTCTTTCCACCTTTCCTGATATGAAATCTAAAATTGCACCACCGTTAATTGTCGAAATATTAGGGTAAGCTTCACGGATAACTTTGGATACAACCTCTTGCTTAGGCATCCCCATCGCCATAACAACGACATCTACAGAATGCTCGCATAGATGATCTACATAGGCAGAAGGTTCTTTAAAACCATCCAATACGGTAACAACATTAACACCTTGAGATTGTAGTTTCTGTATAGTAATCGTAAGTTCTATGTCAGTTGAACCAAAAAGTGCGACTCTCTTATTTTGAAATACTTCTTTAAGCAACATTGGAATAAAGCAAGTACCATTCAAATTATAACCAGGTGATTTACCTAATAACTTAAATAAAATTTTTACACCGATTCCATCACGAAACACAATATCGCAAGCAAGGATGGCTTCAAAAAAGCCTTTATTTTGACAAGCTAGATTAAAGGCATGTGCATTAAGAAAAGCGATATTCAACCGCTTTCCTTGCTTAATTTCATTCTGGCAGTAAGAAATCGCATCTGACGGAGATTCAAATACAATAATTTTAGATATGAATTGACGAAATTCGTTAATCATAACTACCTTGCTTAATAAAGCTCAGAGCTTGCTTCGCTCTTACTTTCCAAGTATTTTTCATAGCGAACGCTTGTCTAGATTCTTTCAAACCCAATGAGTCTGAATCAATGGCCTTACCTATCAATTCAATGAATGCTTCATCCGTTTCAGCAAGGTTAACCAACTTTTTTCCGTCTCGGTCAAAATCACAAGCGCTTGAAACTGAAGGGATACCAGCTGCGCAGTATTCATAAAGCTTAAGGGGGTTCCGGTATTGATTAAACGGAGATGCACGATACGGACAAATGCCGACTTTAAAAGAAGACATTACACTGGGAAGTTGCTCGTATGGGACAAGCCCGGGCAGCTCCAAATTGTCGAATCGTTTTGCTAACTCAGATATCGCAACACTGTTCACTTTCCCTATTAGTCTTATCGACACATTAGGATATGCAATGCATATTTTTTCAATTAAATTCTCATCAGTAGACTCATCAATTGATCCTACAAAGCCGATCACGTTTTCAGATTCCGTTGAATTGCTGATAGACGACACCAAGGTTTCACTTACTGCATTAGGAAGGTATACGACTTTCGCGCTCTCAGAAATTCCAGAAAGCCTTTCAACCAACCGATGACTGGTCGCAAAACACACGGTGCTATTCTCAATGCATGACTTTAAGGTGCTTTGATAAGCTTTATGTTTGGAGAATGGGTATTGAGCATCACCATCGTAATTATCGTAGTGCGTGTAAGCATAAGGAATACCTAAATCCTGTAAGTACAGGGATTGATCCGGCTTATAAAACCAGAGGCAAGACACTTTACTTCCTGATTTTCTACCCGCCTTTGCTACTTGCCATTTTATGGGTAACGAAACCGCTAAATACCTTAGAACTTTGTTGTTTAGCGTCCAACTACTGGGGAGTAACGTAACAAGAGGAAACACTCGGGTATTACCAACTTGTTCTTCCGCTAGATATGCTTTGTCCACTTTCAAACACCATTTCGGTCGTTTGAAATAGAGTAACGGTATGTTATCACTGACTAAAGCATCACTAATCGCGTTAATAAATGGGCGACGATGAAACTTTTTATATTGATCTGAGATCGAAAAAATCGCAATGCTCATAATTACCGCCCTTCTGCTATGCCATCGCTAACAAAGATACCTTTATAGAACCCCATCATCCACGCAAGTCCACAAACATACATGACTGGACAAAGCACAAAAAGCATCATGGGGCTGAAAGCATATTTGAGATTACGTAAATTTATTCGCGTGATCTTAGCTAGCATAATGAATGGCAGAAGTAGCGCTAGAAGCCATCTGATTCCTTTATCTTGGTATCGAAGGAAAAACAAATTATTCCCTGTAATATAAATTTTCTTGATGACTTTTTTGAATGGTGAATCCTGAATTTGATAGCCAATCACATCTGGGAAAAAGTAGAGGGTGTAGCCCTTTCTCACTAATCGTTCCGTTAGCTCTGTGTCCTGCATTCTTGGGATATCACGGAACCCACCAATCTCTTCAAATAGAGTTTTTTCAAAAATCAATAATGCCGAGCTTAAATTTGCACGGCGTGATGGCGTACGAGAAGCCTGAGACTCATGATTAAAATAGTAATGTTCAATATAGGAAGTAAGTGTAACTTTATTGCTCTTATCAAGCTCAAGTGCACCTCCAAATATTTTCTCCCCACCTTTGGCATGTCTAACAACACTGACTAAGGCTTTTTCATCTAGAACAACATCTGCATCAGCAAAAACCAAATACTCTCCGCTTGCTGCCCTTGCGCCAATATTACGACCACCACCAGGGTTAAAACGTCGCTGTTCTTTTAGTAGACGTACAAACGAAAATTGAGCACAGATTTTATCAACGTCATCATTAGGAGAGCAATCAACGACGATCACTTCAGCATTGACATGATCCAACTGTTGTGCGAGCGCAGATAAGTTTCGCCTAAGGTTTTTCTGGGATTGATAAGACGGAATAATTATGGAAAGTTTCACAGATATATCTCTCACATATTACTTGTTACTTACTTTGCAAGACCGCTTGATAAATATTTTCAAGCTCTAGACATTGCTTCTTTAGGTTATGTTTTTCATGTACAAATTCGATAGCATTTTGACTGTATCTTTCCCACAAATCACGATCATAAGATAAATTCAAGATAGCGTCCGCTAACCCATCGACATTTTTTTCGCTAACAACAGTGCCCGTTTCCCCATCAATAATGGCTTCAGGCATACCACCACTATTAAAAACTACAGCGGGTGTGCCGAGCGCTTGTGCCTCGACAATCGTAAGCGCTAGCGCTTCTTCTTGACCATTCGCCATCTTTACACTCGGCTGAACATAAACAGTGGCTTTTTGCATCCAATGCTTAACCTGTTTTTGTGTCTGTCTTCCTGTAAATTCAACATTGATTTTTTTACTTTTGGCTAAAGTTTCTAGGCGCGATTGCTCGTCGCCATCTCCAATAAGTACTAGTTTATAATCTGGTGCTAACTTTTGAATTTTACCCATCGCTTCAATCAGAAACTCATGCCCTTTAATGGGGATCATTCTTCCTACACACAGAATGATTTTCTCTCTAATAACCTCAGGGGATGGAGCGAAGAGCTCAACATCAACACCAATATAGTGCCGAATAATTTTGCTTTCCGGAAAACCAAGACGAATTAAGCGCTCCTTAATAGACTCGGATACGGCTATTAGATGTGTTGCTTTTTCTGCTAAAACAGAGCGTTTTTCCATATAGCGAAGATGCAATCGTCCGTGATTTTCAAGGTTGGGGCGGTCAATGACATCAAACCCATGAAACGTGACAAGCAGTGGTGACTTAAGCTTCTCTGCTAAAGGTAACGCTGTTAACCCATTGGGACCAAAATGTGCGTGAATCAACTCTGGCTCTAGTAACTTGAAACGCCTAAGGAGATTAGGTAAAACAATCCCTAGCTTAAGTAGTTTATCGGTAAAGTTCCCCAAAAAACCCGACTTCACAATGTGCGTTCTTGATTCTGGTAGCGACAAACCAGTAGCAACTCTATCACTGCCAAAATAATGAGCGTTGTAACTCGTTAGGGCTTCACCTTGTGCACGTATGAATGTTTGAGAATGTGCAAGTAGATGATTTGAAAAAATAACTATGTTCTTCATAAATCTAACTGCTTTACCTATTTAAAAATTGACGAAATTCCTGCCGCCAGGACGGGTAAACCAGTTGCATACTAATAAAGTAGCTCGTGACCCCAATCAAACAAGTTGCAAAAAACACAAAAGCCAAACTAGATTCAACAAATTGTTCGAATATGAAAATCGAAACAGCCATGCCAAAGGAAGCAAGCCATGCAGGTGAAACAGGCTTAATTTGGTTATACCAACTCAACCCAAATATTTTGTTATATCCTGTCATGCTAAATGGCATGGTCACAAACACACGAGCAAGCATTGCTAGTGCCGCAGCAAGCACGCCGTAAGTAGGCGCAAAGACGGCAGTAATGGCAAGCGCTACGATAGTGCCAAAAACATCTGACGCGAGTGCTGTACTTGGCTTAGCAATTGCTGTAAATGAAACAGGCACATAAATTCGGACCAAACTTAACACAGCCACTATTGCAAATATCTGGGTTGGCAGTATGGCGTCTATCCACTTCTCACCAAACAACCATGGCACAAGAGTGGGCGCAACAAGTGCCAAGCCAATAAAGAGCGGTGTCACTATCATTGCTGTGAATTTAGTAGAGGACTGAAATAGCTGACAGAGTTCTCCTTTTTTACTCTGACGTCGAGAAAAAACAGGCAGTGCATAGCTAAGTAAGCCGCTGGCAATGGCACTTCGAGGCATTTCAACCATTCGCCATGCGAAGCCAAATAACCCAACTGTTGTCGCTCCAGCCGTCATACCTAATACAATTGGAATGCCTCGAATGGAAGCATCCCAACTTAGGCGGCGTACACATAGCATCCAGCCAATAGAGCTCAGTTCAAAAAATATTTTCCGATGAAATGCGCCCCCTATAGAGTGTTTAGACACAATCAAAAGATAAGCAAACCCAACAACTTCGATAATGATTGATTGCGCTACAACTGCAATACTACCGAAACCATAGAATGCCATCGCCACACCAGACAGAGCACCAATCAGTCTCGAAATCATGGTACGTTTGGCCAAAGTATCAAACCGACTTTCGCGCCTCAATTTTGCAACGTATAGAGAAGACACACTCACCAAAATAATGTGCAGAAGAGAAAATGCTATAAGGTTAAACAGAGTAGGGTCTAGTTGCATCAGCCCACAAATGGTTAACACTGTCGCACAAAGGAATAGGCTGATGCTTATTCCTCCCCAAAAAGCGGTATCAAAGTGAGTCGAATCTGGCTTATTGTGGCGAACTAACGCATCTTCAAAAAGATTTCCGAATATAAGGGCGATCCCCTGCCCAATGGACAATGCCAAAACCGCAACACCAAACTCAGTCGGCGTTAACAATTTTGCGTAGATAAAGAAGGTCGCAATCGAGACTACTGTCATGCCGAACTTCTCTACGGCAATCCACAGCAGTTTTACAATTCGGTTATTCATTTGCTGCTTTCTTAATGCTTTGCGGTTCTTCACCTTCGAGTTTTAAACCGAGCCAGCAACTCGCATAACGTTGTAGTTTTCCGTAGCTGTTGTCTCTCATAACAACATCGTTTCCAACTAAAAGAGAAAGAATCATTCCATGAAGACGATCTGTATCAACAACGCTATAAGACGTAAATTTCTCTACACCCCGTTGAACCAAATTGTTGCTATACCACTTCCAGAACGCATCAAGACCCAAGTTCAAAAGAAGTTTGTTTTCATACCTAGCCAGCCTTCTGGCGATATTGTAGCAACGTTCATCAAAAGGTTTGAAAAGGTCATCCCAATCAAATCTGTCGCCATCTTCGCTTGTATCTGTTGCTTCAATATCGCGTCTTCTCAGACTTAATGTTCCTTCAGAAGTCCGGACAATACCTTTCCAACGATCAGACATTGCAAACGCCATATCAGGCAACAGTTTCAGGTGTTCATCATCAAACGCCTCACTCATCACCTCGAATGAGTGCTCATCTCGGACAAACATATAAAGATTGTTATGAGACTTAAACAGCGGAACCTTCTGAGTTAATTGAGTAGGATCCTGATAATGAACAGACTGCGGCATGATCAGAATCGTGTTTTCCGGAAACGACTCGATTACACGCTCGCGTAACGACTGATGATGCGGGTATAAATCACCGAAATTACCACCACCATGAAGCACAAGAACCGTCTCTTTTGGAATTTTCTTACTGAACAAGCGCTCTTGATTTCGTTCAGATATACGTGCTGTGATATTTACATCCAATGCCCTAAAAAGCGCTTCAGTTCCTTCAGCAATCAAAAGGTCACCAACATTAAGGTGAACTGGATAATCGATAAAGATTGCATCTTTGTTCTCTAGATGTGGTCGAAAGTTTTCAACCAACGTTTTTTTCAACGAATCTAGAATTTGTTCGTCGAATCCAATGATAGGGGCTGATTGTTCCACGATATTATCCTTTAGGCTTTACTGGCACAGGTTTAGCGCTACTCAAACGCATCTTAATGCGTTGCATAACGCTCATTCCTTGTGTGGGTGAACAGGAGTCCATATATGCCTTAGCTTGGGTGTCAGAATTGACACTTGGCTGAGTCTTCCATGCAGCTATTGCTTTAGGCACCATAGAAAATCCTTGGAAAAGCCCCTTAAATGTCGACCAAATAAGGCCAGAGCGAACACCTCGCCAAACTAAAATACCCGTGTGGAATATCGCAGTTGGTAGAAAGGTTTTAAATTTAAAATGAAGATACGTTTTGTTTCGAACGTCAAATGTCCAGCGTCCGCCAGTCCAAGCAACACGGTGCTCGGCAGAAACTTTGTGACCAATGACGACTTCCGGCGTGTACTTAATTTTGTAATGGGAATTCATCAAGCGCTTCGACAGATCAACTTCTTCATGTAAGAAAAAGAGGTCTGCATCATAGCCATTGATTCCATCAAAGGCGTCACGTCTAAGCATGTGACCAGCCCCAACAAAACGATCAGTGTAAAAAGATTGCTCTGAAGCTTCTTCCACATTTTGGTGGTAAGACCAACTTGTCAGGTCATCTTCTTGGCTGCCAAAGCGAAGAATGCGGAACGCTAATGCGCCGATGTCTGGTTCGCCTTTCATGATTTCACACGCTTTTGCTAACTGATGCTCATCAATGAATTCAGCATCATTGTCCAGCGCGACAATAAAATCTCCGGTGCCCTGATCTGAAGCTTGGTTTCGCCCTCCAGGAACACCTAAGTTGGTGCGATTACATACAAGTTGTATACGGGAATCTTTAAGGCAATGTTGACGTAGCCGTGCCAATCCATCAGGCTTCGAACCTTGGTCGACAACAATAATCTTCAGCTCAATACCCTGTTGAGTCAGCGCGCTGTCTATGGCATCAAGCGTGTCGTCAATTCGATCCCAAGAAAGAATCGTAATATCAACGGTTGGTTTATCTAGCATTTCCATTATTTTGACCTAGCTTTGCTCGTAAGTACCGTAGTACTGGTAAGCATCCTGAGTTTTACTCTGATCTTGATTTAAAATGACACCTTCAATGACGCTCTTGTATTTGAGCATTCTTGAGATAGCGAAATTCAACTGATTTACTTTTGTGCTATTGGCTTTAACAACCATTACACAGGAGGTAGTCACATTAGCAACCAACATTGGGTCGGTTACAACATTCACTGGTGGTGTATCTATTATTATTCTGTCGTACTTATCACTCAGTAATTCAATCATTTCTTTGTATTGATCCGAACCGAGCAACTCCTGAGGATTAGGGATTAGCAATCCAGATGTCATAACATCCAACCCAGATTCTTCATGGTGATAGATACAATCTTCTAATTCAGCACCCATAAGAAGGTAATTCGTCATCCCAGGTTTTGCGTTGCTAAGGTGAAAGCGCTCTCCAACTGAAGGCTTGCGAAGATCACAATCGATCAGGAGCACTTTTTCCATTGCGGCAAATGATTCAGCTAAGCTAACCGATACCGTGGTTTTTCCTTCACCAGGAACAGAAGAAGTTACGGCAACACACTTACGCTTGTTCTGCATAAGAGTTAACTTGAGAGAAGTACGAATACTCCGTATCGATTCCCCGAACTCTTTATGTTCTTTGTCCAAGAAAAGCTCTGCACCAATCTTTTCTTTGCGATATTTTTTCGCCTTGATTTTTGGAACACTTCCTAAGCCAGAAAGCCCGACTTTATTCTCTACATCAACACGTCTTTCGAAGGTGTTTCTCATCGCCTCAAGAATAAACGCCATTGCCAAACCAAACACAAACGCGCCGATCGCAGCAATCAAGATAATCAACACCTTTCGAGGCTTAGCCGGAACCAAGGGGATGCTTGCGCGATCTGTAAAGCGCGCAATCGCATTTTGATAGTCACTGGTTGCAGATGTTTCTTTCTGGCGTGTTAGGAACAAATCATACAGTTGTCGATTGGTTTCAACTTCACGCCTACGAGTTTCAAACTCCGCTTTCTTTAACGTGACGGACTGGAATTCCTTTTTCTTCGATTCAAGCTCTCTTTTTAGTCCTCGTTCTTGTGCAAGAGCTGTTGAAAGCTCTTTCTCAATTCCCACCACTAACTGGTTAAGAATTTTGCTAGAACGAGATTGGAGTGCTTTCAATTCAGCCTGCGCTCGAATCATCTTGTCATGTTTCGGACCGTATCGTTTAGACAGCTCAAATACTCGCTTTTCCGCGTCCACTTCGTTAGAGCGAATATCGCGAATCTGCGGGTGGTTAGACACTTGCTTGATGGCATATAAACTTGAGAGGTCAGCGTTACTGTTTTTTTGCAAAACAGAGTACAGAGATTCAGCAGCCAATCTGCGGTCTCTTGCTTCAGACATTTGATTGGTTAGGTTGGTAAGTTCCGTCGTCGCTAAACCGTCTATCCCAGCGGCATCCACCAAACCTTCACGTTCCATAAAACGCGCTAACTTTCGTTCCGATAGTTCAAGCTGGTGTTCAAGCTCTCCTAGACGGGAATTGATCCAAATAGACGCTTGCTGATTAGCTTCCAATTGCGATTCAATGTGGTTTTGAATGTACGCTTCACCCACCGCGTTTGCGACATTCGCAGCCAATAAAGGATCATCCGAAAGATAAGTAATACTCACTAACTGGGTTTCTTTTACTGGGCTAACCGCGAGATTACGCTTGAATTCACGAAGAATATTCTGGCGATGACTATCTCTGAGCTGCTCTTCAAGAATAGGGCGAGGCTTTTGGATAAAATCAGACAACAACGGCAACTCATAGAAAGCGTTTTTTACGTCTTTAATCAATACCTTGATACCACTTGGATCCGACTGTTCAGTCGCGATATCGTTAGCATCAATAACACCAATACCCAGTTCACTGATTACCTTTTCTGCAATTCGATTTGATCGAATGATTTCATACTGTGTTTGATAATATTCTTGCTTGCTGGTGTCGACACCAACCACTTGCTCAATCGAAATCACTTTGTTTTGCTGATTTTCAATTAGCAAAGTGGACGTCGCTTTATATTCCGGCGTTATAGTAAGAACATAAAAAGTGACTAAAATCACAACAAAAAGGGTAAATGCTATAACGGATATTAGATTTTGCTTTACTAACTGAATGTATTTACTTAGGTCAATGAACTCGTCATTGCGCTTTAAGTCATCGCTTTTAACTATCATAAAATTTGAATTCTGATTCTTGTTGGATTAGAAAAAACTTTGCTCAATGACAATGATGTCACCTGGGTTAACAGCTTTGCTCAACGAAACGCCTTTTTGCGTTCCTCCCTCACCATTAGGGGTGATATTGATTTTTTTGCGTGCTGCTCGATCAGTAAAGCCACCAGCAAGCGCTATAGCTTTATCTACCGTAAGTCCAGGTTGGTATTCATAGCCCCCAGGCTTTTTAACTTCGCCGTTGACATAGATCTCTCGGAATGAAATGAAGTTGACCATTACCTTGGGCGTTATCAGGTAATCCCCTTTCAAGCCTTTTTCAATCGCAAGTTTGAGTTGTTGTGCTGTTTGTCCTTTTGCGGTCATTTCACCCAAGTATGGGTAATCGAAGGTTCCACTTGAATTAATTAACAATTCGTCGAACGAGAGATCTGGCTCTCCGTACACACTGATTTGAATACGATCACCAGGTCCGATTTTATATGTAGTCGCAAATGACGCCGAAAACGCTTGAAGCGGAAACAGCAGTAATAATGCAACGAAAGATAAAAATGTTTTATTCATAACCCCAACTAATATGCAATAGAACCAGAAACTGACCATACCGTTTGGTCGTAGCCATAACCTTCCCAACTCGATGTTTTATCTGTTTTTCTGACTCCAACGAAGAAATCCACTAATTCACTAAATTCATATCCAATATTCGCAGACCACTCAAAAGACTTATCATCTCTTAACACACCATTCTGGAATGCACCGGTATATTCTTGAGATTGAGCCACTACAATGGCTCTGGTGTATATCTGAGGTCGCCAATAGTGCTTCCAGCCGAGACTAAGATTCGTGTCTTTGACGTAGTCACCATCTTGATCTGGGTCTCTGGCAACCTGTTCGGTTTTAATGCTCCATGTAGAGTGATAAAAAGGATTCCAATCCACCCCTACTAACCAGCTCAAACCTGCAAAATCTTCACGCTCCGCATCGATAAAGTCTTTATCTTGCAGACCAATTTTTGCATAACCTTTTATTTTCCCAGTGGGATCCCACTCTAAACCTACAAAATAGCTATTGGTATTGCTGTCCTGAGAAGGCACACCATTTGCGGTAAGAGCATACGTTTTCTTTGCAAACTCATACTCTAAAGTAGCTTTAGTATTAGCCAGCCATTGATAAGAAAACTTCAACCCAGCGTAGCGATTGTCATAATCTCTAAAACGTGTGCTCCTGCCATCGTTCGAGCCACCAATATCCCGAAAATTCTTGTACTCGATATCGCTGTAACCAATTTTGGTCTCTATTTGCCCTTTAGCTCCGTTTGCTCCGTAGGTATAGGTAGTCACGGCAGAACGTTGGCGGTAATCCAAAGGGCTATCGATGGCGGTTGAGGTTCCATCCCCTTCACTTAAGCCTGTACCACGGGCTTCATGAAGGTCGGCAATTCGAAAATCGGCACTTACAGCATGGCGAAGACCAAGCCTCAGTAGATTTTTGCTTTCAAATGTGTGATCTGTGAAATTATCTTTTGAGCTTGAGAAATAGCGACCATCACTCAGCCTGTATGACAATACAAATTCATGTTCGCGAGGTTGAAACCTCAAAGAAATGTTCGGGTCTAAGATCAGAAATGATGTAGATACTGCGTTTTTCGATTCAGACGCTCGCAACAAGTTGTCATTTTGTCCGAATTTCGCTTTAACTCCAGGCGCTATCTCAATCCCTGACTCCGTTACAAAAGGCTCTGCAGCTGAGGGGAGACTTTGGGCAAAAGCAATGACTCCCAACACCAAACAGAAAGACTTTTTTAAGGAATATTTCATCGTCATAAGGTACTCGGTTTTAGTAAGCCGCTTTGCCAGTGAACCCTTTAAATATAGTCAGAAATACGATCTTTAGATCCATTCCAAATGACCAGTTTTGGATATAGGCCAAATCGAACTCAACGCGTTTTTCCATTTTATCGATAGTATCTGTTTCACCACGGTATCCATTTACTTGCGCCCAACCTGTAATACCCGGCTTAACTTTATGGCGTAACATATATCTATCAACAATTTGGCGAAATTCTTCATTGTGGCTGACAGCATGTGGGCGAGGTCCTACAATCGACATGGAACCTTGAAGGACATTGAAAAACTGAGGGAGTTCGTCAAGAGATGTTCGACGAATAAATGCCCCAAAGCGCGTCACTCGTGGATCGTTTTTGGTCGCTTGTTTAACCACCGCACCATTATCCATCACTTTCATTGAGCGAAATTTCCACACTTTGATTTTTCGACCATCCAACCCATATCGATCTTGCTTAAACAACACAGGCCCAGGAGAAGAAAGTTTCACACCCAATGCAACCGCGGCTAGCACAGGTGAAATCATCAATAGAATGATGGAAGATAAAACGATGTCTTCCACACGTTTAATCCACGAAGAAAACCCATTAAACGGTGTATCGAAAACGCTTAAAGTGTGGACGTCACCGATGTGGTGCCATCGGGAATGCAAAAGGTTATACGTGAAGAAATCAGGTACTAAATAAGTATTGGCAGTCGTATCAGAAAAACGTGCAAGGAAGTCTGAGATCCGTTTGTTCGCATGCAATGGCATTGCAATATAAACATGCTCAATCTCGCCATTTTTTGCACGTTCCAACGCTTTCTCTACATTACCCAATATCTTATATGAGGTCGATTTCTGTAAGCGCTCTGCGTTTCGTTCATCGTAGAAACCATCCAAAACGACACCGTGTTGGTTGTTGCGTTCAATTTCACGCGCAAGCTTAAGACCATGCTCAGTAAAGCCGATAATGACCGCCCGACGTGTATTGAAGCCTTGTTTGCGCAGGTTCAATAACACAAATCGGTAAACACAACGCCAAAGCATTAATAAAATAGGAGCGACGACAAACCATGCACCAATAACAACACGTGAAAAATCTACGCCTGTTTTAGTAAAATAGCCAAGAGCAAGAAGAATAACCGTAGCAACAAACCATGGAAGTAACGTAAGTTGGCACTGCTCTCGTAATGTGTTGGTTCGCCACGAGCGATATAGGTTGGCGCTTTCTGCACCCAAGAGGTAGGAAATAATTGCGATAACACCGATCAAGTTGTAGTCGCGATTGAATTCACCGACATATAAGAGGGTTAATACAAAAAGCGACCCACCAATAATTCCGATGTCGGCTAAACGAAATAAAAATGCAAATTCAGTTTCATAAGAGCGGATCAAGCCCTTTTTTTGCATATCCATATCTGACCGCTAGTTGTGTTGATTTAAAGTACACAGAATTTGCGCACCCCTTTTCCATACGAAATACGACTTAACCAACGTGACAGCACAGATAATTATGCTTTGTTTGGTAAGTGTAATCGTAAAAGCCTAAAAGAGCTACGCGACTAGTTATTATGATTGTTAATTCGGTAGATAATTTATCGAAAAATTGAAATTATTTAAGTGGTTAAAAGAATGATTTTGTTAGGCACCAAAAGTAGTACTTCATTTCATCCTAATTTAGTGCCCAAACATCACCTGACTACAGTACCAACAAAATTATAAGTGTTTTTTCGCCCAAGCCATTGCTTGAAGACGGTTTTTAACTTCTATTTTTTTAAAGATATTATATAAATGCGATTTGATCGTATGCTCACTTATGAATAACTTATCCGCAATTTCTATATTGGATTCCCCTGTTTTTAACGTTTCAAGGATTTCTATTTCTCTACGGGTCAAATCGACTTGAATGGCCTCATCTTCCATGTAGCTTGAGTCATTTTTTTGATAAAAGCTCAATAGCTGATTGATTACTTTTCGAGGTAACCAATTTTCACCTTGGGAAATTGAAAGCAATCCATTGCATACGCTTTCAAGATCATCCCTTGTTCCAAAACACCCATGGAGCTTTTTCCATTTAACTAACTCTTTAAATTCAACATCTTGCTCACTATTAAGCAAAACGACAGCGGTAAGCCCCTCTGATTTGCCCAACGCCGAAGCGACCCAATCAATGTTATCCTTAACACTCAAATCCACAAGTGCAATAAACTCCTCTCCCATGAGCAGTTCGCTTTCTAAGCCATCATAATCTACTACTGTCACCAATAATGGGACGTGTGATTCAACATAACTTTTGAAATAGTTACTTTGAATGTTCTTGTTGGTAATGAATATTATATTAGCTTTATTACTTGTGTTATCCATACTAATACCAGTTTCCCATCAGTCTATGTTAATGCCTTTTCTGTAGGAGTATCTCCGTACTCATTGTTTTCCAGCATCATTCTTATCTAGTCAACCGACTTAATAAAGTAAGCAGAAACTTGAGAGTATACAATCGACAAGTGACTTTGCAAAAAAATCCATTCTATATATAACGCTTTATAACTGCTTTCTTACTATTGAGACGGTAAATACCCACTAAGAATCTTGTTGTATTTATAAAACTCGACTATTTACTTACACTTTCTAATACCTCACTAAGTCTAGTACTAGAATATTAGTGCATTTTTGAAACCCCAGCCAAAAAGTACTAGTATTTCGCCCATGAAGAGACGGTACGATATTCCATGAACACACTAACATTAAAATATCGTTAATATTTGAGGTTCCACACAAATTTAGTGCTATCCACATCGGTATATGAAATTTATTGTTGATATATTTCGTTTTTATTGAATTTTATTTTCCCCAGAGTTATTGGCATCACAGACCAGTACGAGCTCCATGAACTACACTTAAGTTTTAAGCATTACGACTGGATATTATGAGCATCAGCCAACGAGAAATAACCCTGCGCTTTCTAGCAGAACCAACAGACGTCAACTTTGGCGGAAAAGTTCATGGTGGCGCCGTCATGAAGTGGATTGATTTGGCCGCATATGCGTGTGCGGCAGGGTGGAGTGGAAAGTATTGCATTACCGCTTATGCGGGTGGTATCCGATTTGTTGCACCAATTCGAGTAGGTAACCTTGTCGAAGTCACAGCTAAGGTTATATACACAGGTCGTAGCTCAATGCACATTGCCCTTGATGTGCAAGCTGGTGACCCTAAATCCGCCTCCAAAATACTTACCACACACTGCATCGTCATTATGGTTGCTGTGGATGAAAATGGTCAACCTACTCAAGTACCTGAGTGGATACCTACTGACGTGAAAGATATTGAGCTTCGTGAATCTGCCATTCGGCTGATGGATATGAGGAAACAAATTGGTGCGGAGATGGAAGCACACGTTAAGGATAAGTAGTATTTTCATTTTCGGCTCATATTTAAAAATAGCATCTCGTGTAAATGGCTTCTTAATTATTTTAATGTGAATGTGATCCAAATTTTAGTTTATCCAAATAAGCTCAACACTGAGCTTATTCAAACCTTTCCTTAGGATCACCTTTTCTTATGCCTTACTCCGCCTCTAAAGAGCTCGGAAAGAGTGGCTACGCCATATTCTTTTCTTATTGAAGCTCCTGTCATCAATGTTTCATCTTTCTTTGTTCTAATGCTCTCGCACTATCATCATTCGGTTTGGCGCACAGTAAATTGAGCAATGATTAAATTAAGTGAAGAAACAATCAAAGATTTGAAATCTGTGGAGTACCAATGGGTTCGCACACTTTATGCTGAAGGTTATCAGCCCTTTGAAATCAATCACTACATCCAGGCTTGTTTTGGTGGAGATGATGTTTTTGCGGATTTATTTAGACGAGTAGCCCTTGATCAGGAGAGCATCTACGTATTAATGCGGCACTTAGGATGGGCTCCTTCCAATCGCGAATACTTGTATGGCAAAGCGTTTTGAGCTGCCTAAAACGTTAGTGATAATCACTACGCTCAATTTAAATTTACAATTTTCTCATTAATTAGATTGAACTGCCCCGCAATTTCTTTGATAAGTTAGTTAGTAACTTTCGAATGGGCTTTGCACTCAAACAAATCCTGTTATATTGATTCAATCTCTCATTATTCCTAATTAATGTTAGATCCTTACTATAAAATATAGAACACAACATGGATTTATAAATACTTTCATAAAGCCACGAGAAGAAGTTTGAGCGTTTTTTCTGTTTTCTTTTGCTGTGCTATATAAAGTTTTTGCAATAAAAAGCCCAAGCTCAGAGCTCGGGCTATCGTTACAAAAACTGTTAGACAAATATGTAAGGAACTCAGCTAACAGCCAGCTATGCGTAACCAAGTAATTTGCAGCGTACTTAAATCAACTGATCAGCGGCCAAACCAATACGTTGATAGTACACAGATTATTATATTCGTGAATAATTCACGAACTCCTATTATCCTTTAACTCCTCCCGCTGTCAATCCTCCAATAAGCCATCTTTGCGCCAGTAAGAACACGATAGTTATCGGAATAGCAGATAAAACCGCCGCAGCAGCGAAATCTCCCCATAGATAATTTTGTGGGTATAAGTACTGTTGCATACCAACAGCTAAAGTATAGGTATCAACATCAGAAAGTAGCAAGGATGCGACAGGAACTTCTGTAATTGCCGCTATGAATGCCAAAATAAATACAACGGCAAGAATAGGCACAGAAAGGGGCAGTAAAACCAATCTGAAAGCTTGCCATGGTGTCGCACCATCTAAGGCTGCTGCTTCTTCCAGTGATGAGTCAATTGTTTCGAAATAGCCTTTAATCGTCCAAACATGCAAGGTAATACCGCCCAGATAGGAAAAAATTAGCCCACCATGCGTATTTAGACCCACAAATGGAATGTACTGCCCTAACCTATCAAACAAGGCATACAATGCCACCAGAGCCAGTACAGCAGGAAACATCTGAAAGATCATCATTGCTTTCAATAAGGTTGTTTTCCCACCAAATCTTAGCCTTGCAAACGCATAAGCAGATGTCGTCGACAACGCCACAATAAGCACCGAGCTGATTGCGGCCACCTTAACTGAATTCCATAGCCACAATAAAACAGGGAATGGAGGCGGCGTCACAGAGCCATCAGCATGAGTAACTGTAAACCCAAGCGCCAACTTCCAATGCTCTAGAGATGGGCTTGAAGGAATGATTTCCCCCGTTGCAAAATTGCCTTCTCGTAAAGAGATCGCAATAACCATAACTAATGGAAATAAAATCAACACCAGAAAAAACCAAAGCGCAATATGCGTTGCCCAAACTCTGTATTTCAGCGATTGTCCTTGTACCATTGGCATAATTCTACTCCTAACGCTCAGACAGTTTGGTAAATTTAAGATTAAGGAGAGCCAGCCCACCCACTAGTAAGAAAATCAGCGTTGCTATTGCACTGGCAAGACCAAAGTCTTGTCCGCCAGAGCCTTCAAACGCGATTCGGTAGGTATAGCTCACTAACAAGTCGGTATAACCCGCGGGCTCCGATGTTCCGATACGGTTTGGTCCACCTTCTGTGAGCAACATGATCATAACGAAGTTATTAAAATTGAATGCAAAAGTCGCAATGAGTAACGGTGTTAGTGGTCGCATCATCAGCGGCAGCGTTATGTGGACGAAGTTTTTTATGGGACCAGCACCATCAATAGCAGAGGCCTCATACAAATCATTAGGAATCGCTTTTAATAGCCCCATGCATAAAATCATCATATACGGGAAGCCCAACCATGTGTTTACAACTAGCACCATGGTTTTGGCTAAAATGGGATCGGAGAACCAAGTCGGGCTGATCCCAAAAAGTGCATTCAACACCATGTTTATCTCACCGAAGCTTTGGTTAAATAACCCTTTAAAGATGAGGATAGAAATGAAAGACGGGACCGCATAAGGAAGGATCAGCATAACTCTGTAAACGGCTCTCCCCCTTAATGCCTCCCACTGAACAACGCTCGCTAATATCAAGCCAATAAACAGGGTGAACACCACCGTACAAACCGAAAACACTATCGTCCATATGAAGATATTGATGAACGGTTCTTTGATTCCCTCATCTTTCCAAACACGTTCAAAGTTGTCGGTTCCTATGTTCACAACATATCCTGGAGAAATGGGGTCGCCTTGAAACTTGCCGTTTGAAAACGCTTGATAGTAGCCAATGTCGTCGTTGGGCTTAAATATTTGTTGGGTTTCTTGGTTAACCAGTGTTCGCCTGTCTTCAAGCAGATGATACTTAGGCCGAACGGAACCAAATTTCCTCAATCCGTTCATTGTCACTTCGTCACCATTTGGCAGCGCGAGACTGAGTGTAGAGAGTGTCTTACGGTGCTTTATGACGGTTTTCATTTTTTCTTTGCTACCTATAGGGTTAGCAACAGAAGACATTGGGATTGTGGTCGATGTTATGTTGTCAAACTCAATGACTGGAGATACCGCCCACTTCCCCGACTGATTAATAAATATCCGGAAACCGTTCTCAGAGCTGTGCAGTTGAAACGGGTAGTTCTCTCCGCTTTGAAAAGTTTGACCAAGCAGAACAGACTGAGCTCGTTCGAATGAAAGTTGGTTCTTTGCACTGTAATTCGTCAATGCTAAACCAACGGTATAAACCAACGGAAACACGACAAACAAAATCATCCCCGCAATGCCTGGGTAGATATATCGATGCGCGTAGGTTTTCTTACTACCAAAGATTGCGACGGCAAGCGCGGTTAACACAACTGTGAGTATCGCAAAAGCAAACTCACCTTGAGCATACATTAGAATACTAACGTAACCGTTAACCAAAGAAATCCCTCCCAACACCAACCATTTGATGATAAGTCGTGCTGAGAATGAAGGTGAGGATACCGTTTCGCTTAACGATTCAGTATTAGAAAATGACGGCATATAAAGACTCGCAATGCAGCAAAGAAAAATGAATTCGCACCACTGAATAGGTAAAGTGGCGCAAATAAGATCACGGGCGCGCAATAACAGAAAGTAACCTGAGATTTAGAGCAATCTGTCTGGTTATTTAGTCATTTGCTTTTCAGCGTCGTTTAACGCGGCTTCTACCCCCTGACGACCATCGACAATGTTAATGACGGCATTTTTTGCCGAGCTCCAGAAAGCATTCATTTGAGGAATATTAGGCATCACTTCCCCATTTTGCGCATTGATCATCGTCGCTGCTATCCGCGTGTCTTTCGCAATCTCTTGTTGGAAGGTGTTTAATGCGACAGCCCCCAAAGGCTTGTCGTCATTGATGGTGCGCAAGCCTTCGTTTGTCAGTAAGTAGCTTTCAATAAACTCAACCGCCAAATCCTTGTTTGGAGAAACCGTGCTAATGCCTGCGGTTAATACACCGACAAACGGCTTGGATGGCTGACCATTGAACTTCGGAAGTGTCGCTACCCCGTAATTAATGCCCGATTTCTCTATATTTCCCCAAGCCCAAGGTCCATTAATTGTCATCGCAACGTTGCCTTTGTTGAACTCAGACTCCGACACCGAATAATCCATATCTGGAGAAATTACACCTTTATCAGCCAGTGATTTAACGAAATTCATTGCAGCCGCGACACCTTCTTTATTGATGCCAGCGTCTTTTACGTCGTAGCCACCTACTTTACTCTTAAATGCATAACCACCATCCGCAGCCATGAGTGGCCATGTGAAATACGGTTCTTTTAGGTTCCACATAATGGCTGATTTTCCGTCTTTCTTTAGTTTTGCATTGAGTGCTTCCATCTCTTCCCAGTTTTGCGGAGGGTTCGGCACTAAGTCTTTGTTGTAAATAAGAGATAAAGATTCAACAGCGACGGGGTAACCAATGAATTTGCCTTTATAGGTCACTGCGTCCCATGCAAAATCGACAATGCCTTCTTTGATTTCCTTGGAAGGGTTCACTTCAACTAATAAACCCGATTCTGCGTAGCCACCAAAACGGTCGTGTGCCCAAAAAACAATATCGGGTCCATCTCCAGTAGATGCGGTTTGTGGAAACTTGTCTTGCAAAGAATCGGGGTGCGCTACCGTCACCTTGATACCAGTGTCCTCTTCAAACTGCTTGCCCACTTGGGCTAACCCGTTATAGCCCTTATCACCGTTAATCCAAATCGTTAACTGCCCTTCTTCAATGGCCGCATTTGCAGCGAAAGATCCAAGAGACGCTAGGGTGCAAAGCGCAAATGCACGTACTGGAGCATTCATATTGTTATCCTTTTTAATATGTAGAGATACGCAGATAATGATGATAGAACGACAGGGAAACATCATCATCCTAAATGCTACGCCTTACCACAGACGCTGACGTTTCGTGACCGTCATTGTATTTATCAATAACTCCAGATCACAAAATATGACGATTTTGTGACTTCCACCTCGCCCACTAACTTATAGGCACGTTAGAGGTTGTTGATTGTACTCGGGGTCTCCTCCTTAACTACTCCCCCCATGCCTCACTTGCTTAGGATGACCCATTTAGTTTTGCAATCGGTCATTATAAAGCACAATTATTTTTGAGGCTTCTAGAGGTCTTTGATATTTTAAAAACCCTCTAATCTCGAAAAATCTTTATAGCTCAAAAGGTTAATCTAAGGAAAGCGATATGGCGAGCGTTACGCTTAAAAACGTGTCAAAAGCTTATGGCGACACACTTATCTCAAAAAACATCGACTTAGAAGTCGAGCAGGGAGAGTTTGTCGTATTCGTAGGACCTTCAGGCTGTGGAAAATCGACTCTACTTCGATGTATCGCGGGGCTTGAAGATATTACATCGGGCGATCTCTACATTGGTGAAACAAGAATGAACGATATTGAGCCATCCAAGCGAGGAGTGGGCATGGTCTTTCAATCTTATGCTCTTTACCCTCACCTCAATTTGTTCGACAACATGTCATTTGGCCTCAAATTGGCTAAAGCCAATAAAAACGAAATAAAGAAGCGAGTTACTGAAGCCGCCGACATTTTGCAATTAACCCCATTGCTCCAACGCCAGCCTAAAGCTTTGTCTGGTGGTCAACGTCAACGCGTGGCTATAGGGCGTACACTGGTTTCGCAGCCAGACGTTTTTCTGTTAGATGAACCACTTTCTAATCTGGATGCGGCCCTAAGAGTCCAAATGCGCAGTGAGATCACTAAATTGCAACGCCAGCTTGGCTGCACAATGATCTACGTAACCCACGATCAAGTTGAAGCCATGACAATGGCAGATAAGATTGTGGTTTTGGATGCCGGTTATGTTTCTCAGATAGGAAAACCTTTAGAGCTTTACCATTACCCTAAAAATCAATTTGTCGCTGGATTCATCGGTTCACCAAAGATGAACTTTATTGATGTAAAAATAGAAAAGGTCGAATCAGATCAAGTTTTGGTTCAAACAGAGGGCAATCAAGCATTTTGGATTCAAGTCGATGGATCCACGGTGAGCTCTGGCGAAAAAATGGCATTAGGCATAAGACCAGAACACCTTGTTGAACATTCGGCATCGGACCATATTATAAATGGAACGGTTCAAGCGGTTGAAAAACTAGGCAATGAAACGCAAATTTACCTGAGCTTGAATGACTCAGACACGCAAGTCATTTACAGGGCACCAGATACCATAGAGGTAGAACCCAACCAACCGTTTGCCGTCGGAATTCCCGCTCATCGATGCCACTTGTTCCACAAAGATGGAAGCGCATGCCAGCGTTTGTACAAAGAGAAAGGTGTTTAAAACAATATGGCTTCTAGGGGGACATAGAAGCCGTAGTAGCTACAATGCAAGGTGGGCTGTTGGCTGTGGAACAGCTAACTCGAAGTATCAGACCACTTTATCCGGTTATACACTTCCTCATGAAGCGTTTGGTTAGATTGTTCAAGATGCAAAATCAATGATTCAATTTTATCCATCCAATTCAAATCTTTATTTCGATCGAGAGCTTTATCATCAATATTCGTTTTATGCTCTTTGTCAGCCATTGCTGTGCTCCCCATAAATCCACTCTCTTCCTAAGTACCTTTATTGGTTTGCTTTTATTTGGGCTATAACGCCCAAGCAAAAGCACTTAGGTAAACCATATTACAATCATAGTCCAACTTTTTGTGGGAGGAGCAAAGTCGTTAAACAAGTTCTTCTTGGCTGATGTTTTCTTTTGCCCAAATCAAGGCTTGAAGACGATTTTTTGCGTGAATTTTCTTAAATAAATTATGCAGATGCGTTTTGACCGTATTTTCACTAACAAACAATTTGTCGGCGATTTCTGTGTTCGTTGCACCCTTAGCCAAATGTCGAATGATCTGTTGCTCACGGCGAGTCAGTTTTGAATAAAGCGCGTTAGTGGTGCTCTTTTGGCGCTGTCGATAATACATGATGTATTCTTGAGCCAACTTGCGGCTTAACCACATCTCGCCATTTTGAATAGCATTCATACCTTTTGAGAGCGTATCAATATCATCATCCACATAGAACACGCCCACCAAACTCGTCCAATCCAACAGTTTTCTTGAATCGATGTCTTTCTCACAATTCAGTAAAACCTCTTGGCTTTGCGGAAAGTAGCGATTTTTGTACTGCAAATATTTTGGTAAAAAACCAGAATTAATAGCACTCATGTCAATAACAACAAAATTATCTGTCTCGATAGATAAACCTAACTCTCGACCTTCTAATATCGAATCGAGCTGTAAAACCTTCACATATATGTGTAATTTTTCTTCTAAAGACCGCTGAAGTAGCTGTGATTGCATTGTGTTATTTGTTATTAGAGTAAACACCACAGTGTTCCTTTTAATTATTTTGCCAACCGAGTTGAGCTGTATACGTTATAAATATAAACGGTAATGTCAAGGTACACACTTCAAATACAACAAAATGCGTATTAATACAATATCTAACTTATTGATTAAAAAGAAGTCTCACTTATGAGAAACGCCTTTTATTCTATATTTCGAATTGTGTTCGAATAAATTTATCGAATGAAGAACCCATTAATAAAGTGACCGAAATCACTAAACCTTGAATATATTTAATTCTAAACATCACTTAAATCTTTATTATTTAGAATGATGTCTTGCCTATTTATAATAACATTATCCACTTTAAGTGGTTATATTGGTATTGATTTTAATATCAATTAATAGAAATTTGAGGGAACATGCAAAACTCAGGTTCACATTGGTGAACCCGGTTCAAATAAATGGTCGATCGTACTGTTATATATTGGAGAAGTCTCAAAGCAATATACTCACGCTATCTCAAGGTACAGGAATCAGGGCTCCCAAAGATGAGGTTATTTGGGTATAAAAAAAGCGCCTGAATAGGCGCTATTATTCTCTATAATCCCACGTTAGAAGCATTTCTAATGTACGGGCTTGATGCCTTTCTCAGAAAACTTGCCGAAGTACTCTTCCATGATTTCTGGAGTCAGCTTCCCTTCCGCTTCAAGTTCTTTTAATTTGGCGACAATTTCTCGTTGCTCTTCCAAAGAAGGAAGCTTTACTTCAGGCTCACTGACGACTTCTTCAGTCATTTCAGCAAGATCTTTTTCGAAATCACTCATAACGTACTACCTTAAAAATAATTTCCTAAATTCTAACTATTCATCACCGTGGATTCCAGCAGAAATGAAAGCTCAGCCCTTAGAGCTTAAAGTTGCTAACCATTGCATCCAAACGTTTAGATAGCGACTGTAGCTCTGCACTCGCATCCGCAAGCTCTTGTGCAGTGCCTGTAGTAAGCTCATTAATTGCATTGATCTCTTCAATGTTTTCATTGATGGTATGCACCACCGTAGACTGCTCTTCAGTAGCTGTTGCTACTTGGGTATTACGGTCAGAAATATCGCTTATGCTTTCTGAAATGCGTCCAAGTACTTCTACAGCTTGGTCGGTCGATTCCACCCCTTCCATCGTCACTTCTTGACCAGCTTCCATAGCAGAAACCGCATCTTGAGCATCCGCTTGAAGTTGGTTAATCATTTTCTGAATTTCTTCTGTCGAATCAGCGGTACGACTTGCAAGGTTTCGTACTTCATCGGCAACAACAGCAAAACCTCGTCCTTGCTCTCCAGCACGCGCTGCTTCAATGGCTGCATTTAACGCCAACAAGTTAGTTTGCTCGGATATATCGCGAATAACATCCAGTATTGAGCCAATGTCTTGTGTGGTACCCGCCAGTTTCTGTACGACGCCACCAATATGATCAATATCAGATGCTAATCGGCTAATTGCATCTTTAGCGCGGAACACAACACCGCGGCCATCTTCGGTATTCGACTCTGCACCACTTGCCGTTTCCGCTGCCGTTGCCGCATTGGACGCAATTTCACTGATCGTGGCACCCATTTGGTTGATAGCAGTCACCACTTGAATGGTCTGGTCACGCTGATTTTGACTGTTGTCGTGCGTAATATGAGATTTCTCAGCCACGCCTTCCGCTGCAATCTGTAAAGCATTACTGGTTGCTGCAACCTCTTTTACAGAGTTATGAATCTTTTCGATAAAGCCATTAAAGCCCTGAGAAAGCTTTGCAATCTCATCATTACCATTGATTTCTATGCGTTGTGCTAAGTTGCCGTCCCCTTCACCTAGCTGGCGGAAGCGCTCCGCAATCACATTAATAGGTTTGGTAATGCTACTCGCGAGAATCAAGCTTAATACAACAAAAATTAATGCGACAATTAGGGTGGTCAACATCATTTTTTGCGCAGTAGAATCGAGCTCTGCAAACACCTCTTCTACAGGGACTTGCGCCACAATAAACCAATCCATCGATGCCACATATTGGCTTACAACGAATACATCTTTACCGTCATATTGCGCACGAACGATGTTATAACCCGATTTATTTAAAAGCGCTGAAGCTTCAGAGCCATAAATACCCGCGAGATCAGAGTCCGATTTTGACGATTGCTTATGAATCTGAACCTTTCCCGACGAATCGGTTAAAAAGACAAAACCCGATTGCTCTATCTGAAAGCTATTCAATAGAGAAACCATATCGTTTAAAGATTTAGAAAGACCAGACATAGTCTTACCAGATACAATCTGATAGTTGGCGAACATTTTCACTTCGCCTGTCGATTCGGTAAATACACTCACCATGGTTTCCTGACCTGATGAAGTAAAACCAAAAAACCAACCATCTTGCTGACGATTTAATTGGCGCAAAAAGCCATTCTGATTCCAATAGTAAGCGGTGTCACGATTGGCAACTGACGCATCATTCAATTTGTATTGGTTACGAACATTATTCAGTTGGTCAATCAACATTTTTTCCGTAGCTGGATCGCGCTCTGTAGAGCTAACAGCTTGCTGAATAAACGTGTTGTTTGCAATTTGCTCCGCAGCAGAAAGAAGCTGAGTCACTTCTTGATCGACTTCAGAGCTGACGAGGTTAAGCATGGAAGGAAGTTCAATTTCAACCAAACGATGCTCCAATACATCACGAGCTTGGTTTTGAGCCATAAAGCCAACAATACTGGTGGAAGCCAATACCGCGAATGCCATGCCAATTACGATCTTTTGCTTAATGTTCATAGACAGAGAACCGAACATACGATTGCCTTTTTAAAAAACTTTGGTAGGAGGAGTCTCCAGTACTCTTGATCTTGTCAATACAATTTGAGACGGAGGAGGTAACAGTTTGTAACGTATCGGCAGAGTATACAGAACCTTTACTGACTTTATTACAAATAACTTGTAAGCATTTTAAGAAATTGCACACAGTGTCTTGATTTTTCTAAACGAACCAATATCTTGTTGCTGAACTTTTTAAGAATTTATGAGTCGGACTTGTCGACTAATTTGTAATTTGGAGCCTTTCAACGCATGCAAGTGAACTTATTTCAACAATTGCAGACGCATTTAAACTCACAGGTCATCGGACAAAGTGAGCTGGTAAAGCAAATTCTTGTCGCTTTACTGGCAGACGGTCACATTTTGGTAGAAGGACCGCCAGGGTTGGCTAAAACGCGCGCCGTAAAATGTTTAGCCGACTGTATTGAAAGTGATTTTCACCGAGTTCAGTTCACGCCAGACTTACTGCCAGCCGATCTCACGGGCACGGATATCTATCGCCCAGAAAATGGGTCGTTTACCTTTCAAAAAGGTCCCATATTCCATTCACTGATTCTTGCTGACGAAATAAACCGAGCACCAGCCAAAGTCCAAGCAGCTATGCTTGAAGCCATGGCAGAAGGACAAGTAACCGCTGGCAGCCAAACCTATTCGCTACCGGAACTCTTTTTAGTCATTGCGACGCAAAATCCAATCGAGCAAGAAGGGACATACCCGCTGCCTGAGGCTCAGCTGGATCGTTTCCTACTGCACCTTGAAGTGGATTACCCTGATGCTGAAAGCGAATTGGCTATCCTTCGTCTAAACCGTGGTGAAGCGCTGAGCGACGAGAAAACAGAACGAGTCACAATCAGCCAACGAGATATCTTTGCCGCACGTAAAGAAGCCCTTAGCTTGCATATGGAAGAATCCATAGAGCAATACATCATTCGTTTGGTGATGGCGACACGCCAGCCGAGTCAATACAGTGATGAACTTGCTCAGTGGCTAGAAATGGGAGTGAGCCCGCGTGCTACTATCGCTCTAGACAGAGCGGCTCGCGCTCACGCTTGGCTTAGCGGTCGTGACTTTGTGTCACCAGAGGATGTACAAGCGATGGCTTATCCAGTACTGAGACACAGAATGCTGTTAAGTTATTCTGCACAAGCACAAGGCATTAGTGCCAATCATGCCGTCAAAACCATTCTTTCACTGGTCGGCAGCGCGTAAGAGTTCACTATGTCCAACATGCCCCCTTACGCCAATGGCGCTTTTCTTTCCATTGAAGAGCTGCTCTATTACAAAAGTCAGACTGCAAAATGGCTTCCCCCTGCGAAAAGCTTGTGGTCTCAACTCAGTGGCAGTCATCAAAGCCGCAGTAAAGGTCGTGGAATGAATTTTTCTGAAGTTCGCCAGTACCAAGCCGGGGATGATATTCGCTCCATCGATTGGAGAGTCACTGCTCGTACCGGAAAGGCTCATACGAAGCTGTTTGAAGAAGAGCGTGAGCAGCCCGTTATTTTGCTTATCGACCTCAGTAGCCAAATGCGATTTGGCTCTTCTTTGTTGCTTAAATCCGTTCAAGCGGCTCATATGGCAAGCCTAATCGGATGGTTAACGGTTCAAGCGGGGGATAGGCTCGGCACCGTGATATCGACGGGTAACGAGATAGTCGACGTTAAACCTATGGCGCGTGCAAAAGGGGTATTGAGCGTTATTGAAGCTATCATAGAAGCTCATAACCATGCGTTGCAAAACGTCGACCAATCACCAGCATCTATCAACTGGTCTACGTCACTGCAAGAGCTTCATAGACTCAGCCCTAAAGGCAGTGAGGTCATCCTGCTGAGCGATTTCATATCGTTTAGCGAACCCGATTTCACCCTTCTTAGCCAAATAGCTCAACACAATCGTCTACGTGCCATTCAGTTTTATGATCCTCTCGAACAAGGGGAAACAAGGTACAAGGGGCAAAATGCGGTTAGTGATGGCAAGCAAAGTCGATGGGTGGATTTTTCATCTTCCAAAACCAAACACAGTTTTCGTCAGGATTTCAGCGCGCGTTCAGAAATGTTAAAGAATGGATTTCTGAAACAAGGCATTCATTTTAGTCAAATTTCGGCTGGCGATAACCTGATGAACCAATTACACAGAGGTTAGAATGCAAAACAGCCCTCAATCTCTTAATTTAGCACCCCTTCAACTGCCTCAAGAGCCTGAACTATGGCCTTTGGCTTGGGGTTGGTGGGCAGTGGCTATTGTTGCCATTCTCGCTATATTGGGTGCCGCATTACTTTTTAAACAATACCGAGCAAAACGTCACGCAAAGCGAATAGCACAAGATAAACTCAAGCAAATTAAGTCGGCGAAGGATGGCATGCAGTTATTGCGTCAAGCGGCTCTGAGTTACTTTCCAAGAGCACACATTGCTTCGCTTTCAGGGCGAGATTGGTATGCATTTCTAGATCAACAACTCAAAGCGCCTCGGTTTCTATCCAAAGCCAGTACTTGGGATGAACTCCTATACATGCCCAGCAGTCAATCGGGTAGCACTTCTCAACCAACTGAGCTTTTGAGTGATATTGAATATTGGATTAACCATGCCCTTCCACCTCGTCGTTCGGCTTCGAGCAGCAAGGAGGGAAGATGATCGACTTTGAATGGCTATGGGCATTTCTACTGCTTCCACTTCCCCTGCTTGTGTACTTTCTTGCCCCAAAAACGCAGGAAACACAAGCCATTCAGCTACCGAGTATTCCGGATACGCAGATGGGAGAGACGCCTAATCGAAATGGTCAAAAGCTGCTGCTACTTGGCATTTGGGTATTACTTGTTACCGCAACCGCTCGTCCAGTTTGGCTCGGCGAGCCCGTAGAGTTTTACCCTGAACATCGAGATATGATGCTGGTCGTTGATCTTTCGTACTCCATGAGCAAAGAAGACATGCTGGAAGATGGCGACTACATCGACCGCCTCTCTGCGGTTAAAAACGTGGTCGGCGAATTTGTGGCTAAGCGAAAAGGGGATCGGCTTGGACTCGTCTTATTTGCTGATCACGCTTACTTGCAAACCCCACTGACTCTCGACAGACAAGCCGTTAAATCTCAGCTTGATCGCACTGTGCTAAAGCTCATCGGAACTAGCACTGCGATAGGTGAAGGTATCGGCCTTGCGACTAAAACGTTTATAGACAGTGACGCCCCACAAAGGGTTATGGTGCTGCTTAGCGACGGTAGCAACACTGCTGGAATAATAGACCCTATAGAAGCCACAAAAATTGCCAAAGAATACGGTGCAACCATTTATACCGTGGGCGTAGGTGCAGGAGAAATGGTGGTCAAAGACTTCCTATTTGAGCGTGTGGTAAATACAGCAGAAGATCTGGATGAGAAAACGCTGATTCAGATTGCAGACATGACGGGCGGGCAATACTTTCGCGCTCGTAACAGTGATGAGCTTGCCACCATTTACGACACGATCAACGCACTCGAACCCGTATCAAGTGCTAGCCAAACCTGGCGCCCTAAGTCCGAATGGTTCTGGCTACCGCTTTCAGTCGTTCTCTTTTTGTCTTTGGTTCTAGCATCACTTAGGAGGAATCATGGCTGATTTTCTATTTATGAATCCTTACTGGCTTTTAGGAATTCTCCCTGCAATTGCATTGAGTTTCTGGATAAAAAAAGGGAGTTCCTCTAAAGGGTTGATTGCAAGTCATCTTGCTCAAGCCATGGGTATTTCACAGAATCGAGCACGTTACATACACCATTTCTGGTTTGTGTTTTGGTCCATCAGTTGTATCGCTCTCGCTGGTCCGAGTTTCGAAAAACAGACTCGTCCAGCATTCAATGTCAGCCATGCTCGCGTATTGGTTTTGGACATGTCACGCTCTTTATACGCCAACGACATCAAACCCAATCGATTACAACAACTTAAATATAAAGCGCTCGATCTCCTCCCTGAATGGAAAGAAGGCAGTACTGGTTTAGTCGTCTTTGCCGGAGGTGCCTATACCATTAGCCCTTTAACAACAGACAGCCAAACACTCGCGAGCCTTATCCCTGATCTAAAGCCCGAAATAATGCCGCATCAGGGCAGTAACGTAGTAGCGGCTGTCGAATTGGCGATAAAGTTAATGAGCGATGCTGGGCACCAAAAAGGCGACATCATATTGCTCGCCGATGAACTGACAGAAGCGCAGGCGAAAAGCGTTACAAAGTTACTTGGAAACAGCTGGCGAATGTCTGCCGTTGCTATTGGCACTGAACAAGGTGCACCTATCCTACTCCCTGAAGGTGAATTGCTGAAATCTCCAAGTGGAAACACGGTAATTGCTAAAACCGAATTTGATGGATTTAATTTAGTGGCTCGTCACTCTGGTGGGGTATTCTCTCCGCTGCGTGGTGACGGTAAAGATGTAGAAGCCATTTCAGCGCTTTCGATTACGCCATCCACTTCCTCTGACAGCGACAGCCAAGAAATCAGCGATCGAATTAATAACGGTTATTGGTTGTTGCCCGCTCTCGTCATTGCAGCTCTTGGATTGTTCCGCAAAGGGTTTGTATTTGCGATTGTTCTATTCGTCTTCCCAATGCCTAAACCTGCGCTTGCCTCTCCTTTCCAAACAGACGATCAAGCCGGATTCCAAGCCTACCAAAGTCAAGACTTTGAAAAGGCCGCAAAACTCTTTGAATCGAAAGAGTGGGCAGGTGCAGCTTGGTATGAAGCAAAACAATACGATAAAGCAATCGAAAGCCTTGAAGGTATTCAAACGGAAGGCGCTCAATACAACTTAGCCAACGCATTGGCGCAAAAAGGTGAGCTTGAGAAAGCACGAGACCTGTATGAATCTATTTTGGAAAAAAAACCAAACTTCGAAGATGCAAAACGAAATTTAAGCATTGTTGAAGAAGCGCTGAAGCAACAGCAACAGCAACAGCAACAGCAACAGCAACAGCAACAGCAACAGCAGGATTCTCAAAGCGATTCGAATCAAGAACAACAGGACGAGCAAAACGCCTCTTCTCAAGAGGATAGCGCTGATTCTCAAAACTCGCAGGATCAGCAAAGCCAGCAACAACAAAACGGTGAACAGTCGCAATCTCAACAATCTAAGGGGTCGTCAGAAAATTCAGACGATGCTAGCCAAACAGGCGAGCAAAACGCACCTCAGGATAACAAGGAGTCCGACGACTCCAATGATTCTGACCAGAAACCAGACTCTGACAGAAAGCAAGGCGCTGAGAGAGAAGAAGGTTCTGAAGGAAAGCAAGATTCAGAAAATGAGGACGAAAGTGAGTCTTCACCTCAACCCGCAAGTTCTGAGCGTAAGTCTGACGATGATTCTGAGGAAGATACTTCAAACCAAATTGCCACTGGCTCTCAAACCCAAGGCAGTACCCAAGAGGTCGATCCTCAAATTAGGCAATTGGAACAAATCCAACAACAAGCGGATGCAAGCCGTCTGCTTAGAGCACAAATGATTTTACAAGAAAGACAAAACCCTGCTTCTCAAAGGTCTGAACAATCATGGTAATTCGTAACTTCTTATCATCCGTACGGTGGTTTTTCTCCTTCACTGTCTTATTGGCTCTTGCAACACCAACTGCATTTGCAAACGATGCCGTTGCAACGGCAACAGTGAGCCGAACCAGCGTCGCCAAAGATGAAGTATTTCAACTCAAAGTGTCAGTCAATAAGCGTGTATCGAACAGCAAAGTCGACTTTTCTATATTGCAGCCTGCCTTTTACATGGGGCGACCTAGTTTTGGGTCGTACACCAATTCGGTTAATGGAAAAACGACCGTTAGTAGTGAGTGGACCGTAGCACTAGCCGCAACCCAAACGGGCATTTTGAAAATCCCAAGTTTCGATATAGACGGTGCAAAAACGGCTCCCATCGCCATTCAAGTGACTAACGACAGAAATGCGCGTACCCAAGATGATGTCATTCAGCTCGCCGCCAATATTGAAAAAAGCGATTTGTATGAAGGCGAACGTACAACGCTTCATGCAAGACTGATCATCAAAGCGGATCTTCGGCGCTTGCAGAATACCAACATTGAGTCAGCCTTTGGTGAAGGATTATCTATCGAACCGATTGGTGAAAGTAACCAATACCAATCGGTTGTCGATGGTGTGGAAGCGACGGTTGTCGATCAGTCGTTCTACGTCATTCCTGAGCGTGCAGGTACATTAACGCTGCACCCTCCTCGCCTAAAAGGGGCACTCATTGAAAGCTCAGGGACAAGAAGCAGCGGTACTCGACTCATTCAACTTGATAAAAGTGCTCCTGCCATCACCTTAACGGTGAAAGCGAAGCCTTCCACGTATCAAGGTGCGTGGCTCCCTACACCATCGTTGATGGTGGATCAGCTTTGGCAAGATGAAGAAGGTAATCGCATTACTTCTGATGCCTTCACAACAAAAGTAGGTTCTCCTATACAACGAACATTAGTGATCCGAGCAAAGAATTTGAGCCAGCAACAAATGCCAAACTTAAAGGTGACCTATCCTGCACAAATTCGTGTGTACGATGAAGCGCCTCAGTTCTCTCAAGGGAATAATGGCGACATTATCATGACCGTTAAGCAGGTATTGATCGCAAAGGAGACAGGACAATTCGAATTGCCTGCGGTAAGTGTTCGATGGTGGAATAGCGAAACGGGTCGAGAGCAAACATCAACCGCCAGCCCTATGTCCGTTACAGTAGAAGAAGGCGAAGTCAGTGATTCTATTCCAGTCGTGCAGCCAGTTTTACCACAACAAACCATCACTGTTACTGACAGCGGCTTCTGGCCATATCTAACGGCTCTATTCGCTCTGCTTTGGTTAGCCACGTTGGCGCTTTTATGGAACGTTAAACGCAGTCCAAAATATACGCCATCTAAACCTATCAACATGAAATCAGACAATTCTATAGAGCAGCTGATTCAAGCAGTAAAAAACAAAGATGGCATTTTGTTCGATAGAATATTTAGGGAGTGGGCGGAAACCATACAACTCAACGACGCTATCCTCAGCCAAGCTAACACTTTCAGACAAAGCTTGTATGGCAAGGGCGAAGTGATATTTGATGAGCACAAATTTATCAGTGAAATCAATGGTGCAAACAAGCAAAAAATTGCAGATTCTTCCAAAGTGCTTGCGTCACTTTAGAAAAAGCCGGCAAATAGAAAGCGCGCTATATTTAGCGCGCTTTCTATACTCAAACCACCTCAAGGTGATAGGTTCACCAGCTTCTTATCTATAGATTGAGGGCTTGGTTTTCAGGCAAGGCACCAATTTGTAGATCTAGTGGTTCTACGCTGATAGCATGTCTTTTTTCTCGAACTTCACGGTAACGTGCACCATCCCGTCTTTAGCAGCAAAATCGAAATGCCACAGCTGCGTTTGACATATCCTTTTCACCAACTCTAATCCCAAGCCAAAACCACTGGATTGACGCCCTTGGTAATTCGCAGAGTTTGAAATACACACCGCCTCATCACCCACTGATATTTCAACTTCACCATGTTCGGCGTACTGAAAGGCATTTCGAATCAGGTTACTCAGCACAATATTAAGTAGATCGGGGTTGGCCGATAGCTGGCTCTCTCCTTTCACATTAACTGTGAGTGATTTTTGTTGCCTGAGGTAACTTAAATCTTCCACCAGCTGTTCACAACAATGCCGTAAATTCTGATCGGTTTTGTCTAACGGTTGTCCTGATTCTCTTGCAAGCCACAACAGAGATTGTGTTAATGACTGCATATTATCCAAGGCATAGCGAGCACGCTTTAAGGGTCTTGAAGGAGGGATTTGCTCATCTATGGTGTCGAGAGACGCCTGCATTATTGCCAAAGGTGTACGGAGTTCGTGGCTTGCGTGTCTTAAAAACTGGGTTTCACGTTCATTGAATCGGCTAACGCGATCAATGGCATCTTCCAACTGTTTAGCCAATTCGTTGAGCTCGGTAAATCGATATTTAGGGCGAGGCTCTTCTTTCGGCGTACCTAATGTCGAAGCCCACCGATTAAGGTGCACAAATGGCGCGCCGATACTTCTCATCCACCAAAGCGCAACAAGCACTAAAATGGCAGAAAAACAGATCAACGACCAAATACTTTGCTCAATGACTGTATTCGCAAACTCTTCAATAAGCCATTCAATGTCTTCCACGGGATATTGGCTAAGAAGATAGACATATTCTCCATTACTGAGAAGGTGAGACATGATGGAAATATGGTATTCCTCACCGTTTATCTCTTTCATTATCGCAGTTTCATCTTCCGCATGGACATTCTCAGCCGACCCAAACGTTTTTTTAATGTGGTCGGGAAGGATTTCCCAGCTTCGATACACTTTTGTGGAAGACAGCGTTGTTACGCTAGAGTCAGGGTCTTTCTCTAAGTGGCGAACCATGGCTCGAACATCCATCCAAGCGGCCGTATTCGATACTTTTTCAAGACTCAGAGAATACTGAACCATTGCGATAATGATCATATCGATCACAAGGAAAAAACCGAAAAGAACCAACTTTTGCATCAGGTCCTTTTTCAAGGATATGGAGTACGCTTTCATTCCAATACCTTCACCTGAATACCAGCATTAATGCGTGTGTGCAGTAGAGGAGAACCAAAGGGTTTGTCTAGAACCTTTCTCAAATTACTCAGCTGTACATTAAGATTCCCCGGTTCTACCGGATCATCTGGCCAAACGGCATTTTCCAATTCAGGTCTAGGGACCACCCTAGGGCTTTGAATAACCAAATAATGAAGAATACGCCACCCGATGGGCGTCATTTTCAATTTTTTTCCTGACCGATAGGCTTCTTGTGTATTCAAATCGAGTTCTAAATCGCCGATGGATAGGTTACTCGAGACATTCGGCTTCGTGCGTTTAGACAGCGCCTGCAATCTCGCCCAAACAACAGGCATCGGGCAAGGCTTTACAACAAAATCATCGACACCACTACGGAAGCCTTCCAGCTCATCTTCAACCGTGTCGTATGCGGTCATCATCAATACAGGAGTTTGAATACGCGCTTCTCGCAGCATTCTACATACCTCATATCCATCCATTTTGGGCATGTTTACATCCAATATGATGACATCTGTATCGCCTTGTAGCGCGAGCGAGAGCCCGCTTTGTCCGTTATAGGCGAAATCACACTCAACACCTTTCAACTCTAAATAATCTGCAAGTGCGCCAGCAAATTGGTTATCGTCATCAATGATTAAGACTTGCATGTTTTTTCCTCGTCCCTTTCTTCCGACACGTTACTCGTGCTCTGTCTTTCTGAGCCAATTCTGGTCCCAGATTTAGCCGAAAAACTAGCATGTAATCGGTTAATATGACCTTAAGTTTACAGGGTTCGTGGCGAAGAGAAGTCACCAAATGATTGGAATGCGACAAAGCGCGATCAGAGATTGAATCTTCGATTAAGTTTCGAACAAAATGGAATCTAATCAGCCAAAAGATGGTCGCAATAGAACTATAGAAAGAGAGCTCTAGAGTTAGATCTCTAGAATCAGGTCCCTAGAATTAGAGCTATGCCGATTCTTGCTTATCTTGAAGATCTAGTTGTAGCGGTACGGTAATAACAAACTCAGCCCCATGTCCAAGCTCAGAAGAGCACTCAATTTTCCCTTTCAACAGCTGGTTAACTATGTTGTAGATAATATTCGCACCTAATCCACTTCCGCCTTTCCCTCGTTTGGTAGTGACAAATGGTTCAAATATGCGCTTAAGTATTTGTTCGTCAACACCTTGTCCTGTGTCCTTGTAGCAAATAATTAAGTTTTCTTCGTTGGTAGAGACATGTATGAAGATATTCTTATCCCCGCTCCATTCATCAAATCCATGTCTGATACTATTGGCAATAAGATTGGTATAAATCTGAATGTAACAGCTCGGATAACTCTCGATATGAATGTTATCGGGGCAATCCACCTCGACACTCACATTGGCTACTTTTAGCTCATGAGACAATGAGAGCAACACTTTCTCTAAGTTTTCTTTCACATTAAACGGGTAGACAGACTCACTACTCTGATCAACCGCAACTTGTTTGAAGCTTGATACCAGTTGCTCCGCCCGAGAAAGGTTTGCAGTAAGAATCTGAGCAGACTCTTTTAGCGACTCTATCGCACCAGAAAACTGTTTTTTAGACAGCTTCCCTGTTTCAAATCCCGTTTGCAGTACGTTTACTTTTTCGTCTATAAAGCTTGTTGCTGTAACGCTTATACCAAGTGGCGTATTGATTTCGTGAGCAACCCCTCCAACCAAGCTACCGAGAGAGGCCATTTTTTCCGCTTCAATTAACGATTCTTGCGTTTCTTCAAGCTTGCTAAGAGTATCGGAAAGTTCATGGTTTGCTTCTTCTAGAGAGTGTGTTCTGTCTTTCACTTTTTGCTCTAACTCTCGGTTTAGCGAGATCAATTGGTTTTCCGCGTTCGTCAAATCGGTAACATCTATACCGAAGCACATGACTCGCTTTTGCTCTTTATTTTCAACAACACGCCATTGTAAAAACCGTTGCTTCCCTTCTTGATCTCGCATTGTAAAAACCAAATCGAATTCGGGAATATTTTCGATCAATTCCTGCTCGCTTTCCCTCTCTACGTCTTCATTCACAAAATACCCAAACCAGTTTTCTCCTATCAGGTCACGTTCTTCCACCCCAAGAAGCGCCTCCACTTCAGAGTTAACCAGTTGAATTTCAAATTGGTCATTTAAAGAACAGATCAAAGAAGGCGAAGATTGAATAATTACACGGGTAAAATCACGTTCATATTCAAGCTGGTTGTTCATTTTTTTACGTTTGCCGAGCTCCGAATCAATACGATGGTATAAAGCATTAATAGATTCGACTAACGTATCCAGCTCATCTTGATGATTACTTCTATCCAAACTCAACAAATCCCCCGATTCGTTGCTGTCCAGTTTGTGCCCTTGAACGAAAGAGGAAATGCGATTGATGTGCTTGATCACAACGTGATAAACCACATAAAGAACGCACATCGCGACAAGAAAAATCTTCACTAATTGAGTTTGAAGAATAACGATGGATTTTTCCCAAAGTTTTCCATAAATCAGCTCATAAGATGCTTCAATTCTTAGCCCACCAATTTTTTCCTCTTTGTGGACCAAATCATAGAGATGGCTTAACTCATTGAGGGGGCTTTGCTCTCCAATTTCTACCACAGAGTTAAGCGTGCCATTGTGAAATGAAAAGATACCGACGTACTCAACGCTAGAAACGTTCAAAATACCGTTTGCTTGAATCAGCATCTGCTCTTCATCCAAATTCCACAAGCTATTTGAAATAGAGGACGTTAAGCTTTGCTCTAGCGAACTGATGGAATCTTGAAGGAGTTGAACTTCTTTTTTGTAGTCCCAGTAAAGTTGTACAGCCGTAATAGTGACCGCAAGTACAGACGTACACAAAACAATATAGATCAGCAATCGAACAGCAAAACTGTGCCTATTCATTGTCTTTAACGTTGAAATGATCCCATCAGACTTACTTGCGCTAGAAGTGTCCGAATTATTATTAGGAACACCTGAACTCATCGGCTTTCCTCATCCACACATGATGCATCTAGTTGATTAACGTAAATATAATTAAAGTTCAAACCATTGAATATTCCCACGCTAACCCCATGTTCAAATCACACTCAGCCCATGAGCTCTATGCTCAACGTCTAACGTTCTAAATAGTATAGACAGTGAAATTAGATTTTCTTGATATTGTAAGTAAATTTCCTTGTACGATCAGAGCTATGCTCCTGCTTTCTACCTCTTCGGTTAACTCAGAATTAGAATTTGTGCTTTAAACGAAAACTTTGTCTACACTTGTTTCAGACGGATGATTTTTTGCGCTGCCTTTTCTCTCCAACTTAGATACAGCATTTTGGAGTACAAAAAGGGGGCGTAAAATGGAAATAGATTGAGTTATGGGGTCAATGATGGGAAATGATGATCAATTCCTCTTTTCAGATCATGAAGAAGAATCGGAAATTGAAGAACATGAGACATGGAAGGTCTTAATCGTTGATGACGATGCTGACATTCATAAAGTCACCCAGTTTGTTCTCAACGATTTCGAGTATCTGGGAAGAAAGCTTAACTTTGTAAACGCATACTCTGCAGCAGAAGCTAAAGAGGTATTTGTAGAACACGACGATATCGCAGTTGTATTTCTCGATGTAGTTATGGAATCTAACCATGCTGGGCTTGATCTTGTCGACTGGTTACGTGTAGAGCAAGGAAACAAAACCAGCAGAATCATTTTGCGAACAGGTCAGCCTGGTGATGCTCCTGAATCCGAAGTCATTAAAAAGTACGAAATTAATGACTACAAAAACAAAACCGAGCTAACAGCGACAAAACTAAACACCACCCTTTGCGCAGCGTTGCGTTCTTATCGCGACATTATGGTGATCGAAAACACCAAAAAAGGGCTTAATACGATCATCAATTCTTCAGCATCTATTTTGGTTGAAGGAGACGGTGGGCATTGGCTAGACGGGATTCTTTCTCAACTTTCTGCTTTGCTGCATCTTGGCGAAGTTCACGCGTTTAACTTTGCTGCGCAAGAAGTGGAAGGAAAATGGCAGGTCGTCGCATCTTCCGAGGGTGGCGAAGGGCTCATTGGTAAGGAACTGAATGAGTTTATATCCTGCTCCGTTGACGATGTCACCACGACTAAAGATCGCTTTATCCAAGTAAAAGATGAAGAATTTCTCATCCCAGTCAAAGTGAATAAAAGCGTTGGTCTACTGATCGTACACTGCCCAAGAAGCAGCATTGAAGAAAACATTGAAATACTCGATATATTCATCCGAAACATCACCATCGCTTATGAGAAAGTCATTTTGCTCAATGAGGTTCGTGATACCCAAAAAGAAATTGCCTATCGTCTTGGGGAAGTGGTGGAGACACGCTCAAAAGAATCGGGGAGCCACGTTAAGCGAGTAGCCGAAATATCGCGCTTTCTTGCATCAAAATATGGCTTACCACCTGAGCAATGTGAAAAGATAAAACTTGCGTCGCCGCTACACGACATTGGCAAAATTGCGATTCCCGATGCCGTACTCAATAAGCCAGGAAAGCTCGATGCTGATGAGTGGGTTACCATGATGTCTCATGCTAGTGTAGGCGCAGAGATCCTACGCGGTTCTAACCTAGAGATCTTGAATATCGCAGCGAACATTGCTGGTCACCATCACGAGAAATGGGACGGTTCAGGCTACCCGAATAAAATATCAGCCGAATCAATCCCAATTGAGGCTCGTATCACCGCACTGGCAGACGTTTTTGACGCGTTGGCTTCCAAACGTTGCTACAAAGACCCTTGGCCAAGTGAAAAAATATTCGAATTATTCCAACAAGAAGCAGGGAAACATTTTGATCCTAAGCTGACCGAAATTTTTCTTGAAAACTTCGACGAATTGCAAGGGATACGGGGGTCATTTCCCGACTAGCAATTTCATTTCTATTTCCTTAGCCAGCGGATGCCGCTGGTTTTTTTTTGTGTGTAAACGGCTACCTAAACCTAAGAGCCCAAGTTTCAGGATTCAGACCTCTATCTTCTGTGTCAGTTCAAGGAAAAGAACGCAGTGAAATAACAAGTCCCCTCCCACTACTTTGACGATGAAATAAAGCAGAAAAGGGTTTCCAAGAGCAAGGCCGTTGGATACAAGCTATCGAATTCAAACAGAAGTAAACCTAACCTCGTATAAGCATCTTAAAGACTCGAACTTCCCTTAAGACATTCCTTGTTAGAGCGAAATGGAGTTGGGTTTCTAAGAATGAATGGCATCTGACTGTTTATGAAGCCATTAGATTAGAGTTGGAAAATTTAAAAGGCGCACTTTTGAGTGCGCCTTTCTTGATACTTTATCAGTTCTAATTGTGCTTAATGCATACCGCATACGAATACAAGTAAGTGCTGTAATATGGATAACGTAGATACGCATACCAAGTGCGTGACTGCCAAGAATTAGCACCTACAACGCCAGAAGCCTGATAGGGTCGTGACTGCTCATACCCACGGTAACCAGAATAATGGGCTGAACCACCGCCTGTCAGTATGGAACCAGAGGGACAAGTTGCGTAGGCCGAACCAGAAGAATTATAACCAACGTAGACATAGTTGTAGACTCTATACTGAGTAATGTTGCTCCCATTACCGACATCATCCACTTCACATACTACACTGCCATTTGACAAAATCTCTCTAATCGCCTGACCAGACGGACAAGTACCAGACACAATTTGCTGCTTAGTCAGGAGCATATTGTTTATCGTTACAATTTCGTCCTCAAGATACGAAATCAGTGCATTGTTATTGTCTACTTCCGCTTGCAGCGCACTTATGTCTCCATCATTACTGTTTATTTGCGCCTGAAGGGATTCGTTCTCGACTTGAAGCGCTAAGATAGCATCTTCATTAGCACCGACTCGCTCTTCAATCGTGTCCACTCTTGCGACTAATACGTCAACTTGCTCTTCTAATGTACTCACTCTTTCTTCAACCGAAGAGATTTGATTTCTAAGCTCAACAAAAGGCTTTCCATTAGGGCTCCCGCCTTTACCTGCCCACAAATACATGGGTGAACATATTAGCCCTAGGGCTGTGGATGCAAGTATTGCTTTCTTGGTATTTGACGCATACATAGTTTCGCTCCGACTCTGGCTTAACCAGTCAGTAATTAGTTTTTAATTATGAGTTTTTCATCACTCAATCCTTGCGCGCTAACTAAAATCTAGAATATAAATCTCATTTTGCAAATCAAAATGACAAATAAGTCAACAAGCAATATTTGTATTTTAAATCATATAGATAAAAGAATAAGACTCAAATAAAGAGCTAACCACCTTAATTAAAAGAGTATTTCCAATATATTATTATTAATAAAAGAAACAGCAAAAAATAAAACTTTATAAATCTAAAATGAAATAACGATCAGAATGCAAAATAGGCATATTATTATAAGTAGAAACATCAGAAAGGTACGCGTAAATAACATGATGAATTCGGTAAATTAACCTTAATTAACCACTATTAATTTACGTTTCAAATAAAGCTCAAAAAAATAAAAGGGACAATCAGAATTAAACTTGGTTGCATATAATATCCGTTAACTATCCAGCCACAATACCCAAGTAACCTCAAAATGCTTGAGCATGAATCCCATCAATAAGTAATCCCCTCCCCCTCTCAGTTTTCAGGATACCTTTTAGCGTAACATTCATTCTGAACTAAACTAAGGTTACTCCCCAATAACTAAGTACCTAATAACTAAGCATCAAATTAATAATTAGTTGTTACTCAACTTCTCAGAGTAATCGTGACATAAGGAGTTTCTATGAAAGCATTCATCCAGCACCTCCCAAAAGTAGAGCTCCATCTGCATATAGAAGGGTCTCTTGAGCCAGAATTAATGTTTGAACTGGCTAAACGCAACAAGGTTTCCATTCCATTTAGCAGTATTCAGGAGGTAAGAGATGCGTACCACTTCCATAATCTGCAATCCTTTTTAGATATCTATTACCAAGGAGCCAATGTACTGGTTAAAGAGGAAGATTTTTATGACCTTACATGGGCATATTTGCTGAGATGCAAGCAAGATAATGTGGTACATACAGAGATCTTTTTCGATCCTCAAACCCACACCGACCGAGGCATTTCATTTCACACTGTTATCAGCGGTATCTCAAAAGCACTGGATAAGGCGGGATCAGAGCTCGGAATCAGCAGTCAAATCATCATGTGTTTTTTGCGTCACCTCGATGAAGAAGCTGCATTGAACACCTTACAAGAAGCGTTACCCTACAAAGAAAAAATCATCGGTGTCGGTCTGGATTCATCCGAAGTTGGGCATCCACCAGAAAAGTTCGAGCGAGTATTTGCAAAAGCACGCTCTGAGGGTTTCTTAACGGTAGCGCACGCTGGAGAGGAAGGTCCTGCACAAAACATCATTGATGCCTTGGATATGCTAAAGACATCTAGAATCGACCATGGCGTTCGCTGTGTTGACGACGAGGCACTGGTTCAGCGACTGGTCGAAAACCAAATTCCATTGACTGTCTGCCCACTTTCCAATACCAAATTAAAAGTATTCGAGCATATGAGTCAGCACAACATCGTCGACCTACTCAGAAAAGGCGTGTGCGTTACCATCAATTCGGACGATCCAGCCTACTTCGGTGGCTATATGACGGATAACTTCCTTGCCGTCTCAGAGGCTCTCAATCCAACGCGGCAGGAACTAGCGCAGTTTTCTCTAAATGCTATTGAAGCCAGCTTTATTTCGCCACCATACAAAGAAACATTGCGCGATACGGTCATTAAGTTATCTTGCGAATAATTAGGGTGATAATTGAAGCCTAACGCGTAGATATAGATAAACAAAAAGCCCCAACTTTAGGGCTTTTGAACGTTAATGCGGTAAAGTCTGTTGAACTAGTTAACCTACTTTATACTTTAAAGCGATTCACCGAGCGTTGTAATTCGCTGGAAACAGAGTTCAATTCCAACGCTGTCTGGACATTGCCTTGAACATCTTGAACAGTACTGCGAGCCAGATCGTTCACATTCACCACGTTTTCATTAATATCCGTCGCAACATGAGACTGCTCTTCTGCAGCTGTAGCAATCTGATTATTCATGTCCTGAATTTTGCTAATTTCTTCTTGTATCACTTGCAGTGATTGACTTGCTTCGTCCGATTTTACTAAGGTCTTCTTAGCGTTTTCAGCGTTTTCTTCCATTAAACTCACAGACTGTTTCGCTTGCTCTTGAAGCACCGAAATCATAGATTGGATTTCATTGGTGCTTTCCTGAGTTTTATTGGCGAGGTTACGAACTTCATCTGCCACTACAGCAAAACCACGACCTTGTTCGCCAGCACGGGCAGCCTCAATCGCGGCATTCAGAGCGAGTAAGTTGGTTTGCTCAGCAATACCGCGAATAACGTCTAAAATCCCACCCACATTCATCGTTTCCTTTTCAACTTCCAAGATCGAAGATTGAACACTTTCGATATTATTAACCAGCAAGTTGATGTCTGTGTTCATTTGGCTAACGACACCAAGCCCCTGAGTGGATGACTCACTTGCATCGTTGGAAGAAGTCGATGCTTGCATTGCATTTTGGGCAACTTCAGCAACGGTTGCTGTCATTTCGTTCATTGCGGTTGCCACTTGCTCTAGTTGCATCATTTGAGACTCGGATGAGCGGTTTACCTGATTTGAAGAAGATTCGAGTTGACCAGATAAATCGGTAAGGGCGGCAGACGAGGTATTAATATTTCCAATGATCTGTTTAATGCTTTCCCCCATGATCAATGTCGAGCGATACACCCCTGTTTCGCTTCCTTCAAGTGGGCGAATCATCGTTAAATCGCCATTAGCAATTCGGTTAACGAACTCTTCAATCTCTTTAGGTTCACCACCGATTGGGCCATACATCAATTTTTCGACCGCAACATACACGACAACGATACCAATAACCGCAAAAACAAGCCCTGCAATCCCATTGATCTTCACCATAGTATTCGAAGGTTCGTTAATATCGTCCCACGACGCCCAAGCCCAAACAGACCATCCCAACGAATCAATTCGGGAAGACACAACGTAAAAATCCCCCTTATCAGGCACGTTGTAAGAGTGTTCACTGCTTTTATGAGTGCCGAATTCGCGATAGCTTGGACGCAACTCATAGATGTTCTTACCAACAAAATCAGGGTAACTGGCGGCCATTAAGAAACCATCAACACGTGATACAAATAGATTTGGCTCAGCCGAGAGTTCATTAATGTAGTCGGTGATATCGCTCATCTTTAAACTCAGACCAATTACAGCTTTTATCTCACCATTTCGACGGTAAGGGATCACCGCCGACATGGTTAAGTCCCCTGTCGTAGACAGATAAGGATTGGTGACTGAACGCGCTGCACCACTAAAGCCTTGAATAAACCATTCGCGCTGCTTTTGTTTGGCATTGAAGTCGGGAATCAGACCGTTAACATCGTACGTCGTGCCATCAGGCAACCCAACATACATATTCAGCACTTTTAAGCTTTGCTTGCCGTGTGTCAGCGCATCGATAACGCGCTCGCTTATCTCCGGTACGCCCTCACTATCAAGCGTTATACCTGCACTTGTCGTTTCCAATGCTGTGAAGTATTTGTTCATCTTGCTTTCGACAGCTTTCGCAACTAAAAATGATTTATCTGAAAGGTTCTTACGATAGTCGTCGGTTGTGGCCGTTTTGAATTCAAAATATCCAATGACGGAAGTCACAAGAATTGTAAACGCGATCAAGCAACCGATTGCGGTTACCAGCTTAGATTTCACACTCATTTAAATTATTGTCCGATAGTTTTGTTGGCTTCGTGTGAAATCTATCAGTAAGGATGGGTGACTTGGAAACACATTTTGCACTAATAATTAAACAAAATTATCGCTTTCTTTAGAGCAACACAACAAGAGAACGGTGTGAATTCTTTACAGAAATACCCTAATTATTGGAAATTTCTTCTTTGAGCTTAAAGTTTCAAGCTCAAAGAAGAACTAAAGAATCCATGAAAACAGCATCAGAATTGAGCTTTTTGAGAAATCATTAATTTCACTAACGTAGAAAATGATCCACCAGTAAAGCAACAAATAAGAACATCAACTGATAGATAGAGAAGATGAAGGTACTCATGGCATCTCCCTCTTCCTCATGATATTTCAGTTTCCACGCTTTATAGATGAATCCAGCACTTAAGAAACTTGATACAACTAAGTAAATCAGACCGCTCATGCCAACTAAAACAGGGAAGAGGCACGCAATGGCTAATAATATCGTATACAGCAGAATACTGGTTTTTGTGTATTCCACACCATGAGTGACTGGCAACATGGGAATGTCGGCGCGTGAATAATCGTCTTTCCTGTGTATGGCTAACGCCCAAAAATGAGGAGGCGTCCAGATAAAGATGATCATCACAAGTAGCCAAGCATGGGAATGCAATTCATTGGTGACAGCCGTCCATCCAAGTAAAGGCGGCATGGCACCTGCAATTCCGGCTATCACGATATTTTGAGGTGTTGCTCGCTTTAAATACAAGGTGTACACCAGCGCATAACCCACCAAGCTTGATAGCGTCAGCCACGCCGTTAACTCATTCACCCACCAGTACAGCGCGACAAACCCAGCGATACCGAGCGCAATGGCAAATATAAACGCATTGACGGCTTTGACATGTCCTGAGGGCAAAGGGCGCTGATAAGTTCTGGCCATTATGGCGTCAATTCTGCGGTCAATTAGGTGATTAAATGCCGCTGCACTCGACGCCATTAATCCAATCCCAGCTAATGCAATCAATGCCGTCACAACGGGAAACTGCCCTTTTATTGCCAAAATCATTCCTACTACTGCCGTCAGTAGCATCAAAGCAACGACTTTAGGTTTCGTGAGCTTGTAATAGTCTTGCCACGACGCGCCTTCTATTCCTGCTCTAGAAAGAGATTTATCCATACTCAAAGCCCTCGCTCTTGTTCCATAAGAGGTTGCGGCACGCTACGCCACACATGGAAATTGATGTAAATCGTACACAACAGTAAAAGTGCCGCACCAAGGTTATGCGCCACCGCTACAGGTAATGGGAGATTCAATAAAACATTACTCATGCCAAGTCCAATTTGAGCGATAAGTAACACCATTAACATAAACGCTCCCTTGCGAAGCTGAATATGCGTTTGCTGAAACAACTGAAACGCCAACCCTATTAACACAATAGAAGTCACTACCGCTCCGATTCTATGCGTAACGTGAATGGTCATTCTTGCCCCATAGTCCAACACCCCAAATTCATAGTTTGTGTGTCCTTCTTGGCGGAAATCAAAGGCGTCAGAAAAATTCAAATAGCCAACCCAATCCCCTTCACAAATGGGTAACTCCGTACACATTAATGCGGCGTAATTGGAAGAGGTCCACCCCCCTAGAAAGATTTGAAAAACGACCACCGCAAGAGAGAAAGACGCCAGAAATTTCAGCATTGGCGTATTAACAACGATAGGTTCATGCGGAGAAGTTATTGAAGAGGGGTTTCCATCGCTCACCGTAAAGTGCGCAACATCATTGAGTTCATAGCCTACTTCTTGCTTCAGGCGACAGTAGAGCAAAAACAACAGGCTAAATAAGGTAAACCCACCCATTAAGTGCAACATGACAATCACAGGCATCAATTTGAGCGTCACTGTCCACATTCCTAGCGCCGCCTGAAAGACGATAAGCAGCGACAGCGAAATGGTAATCACACGCCCGCCATGGCGAGATTGAAGCGTCAAATAGCTAATGGCAAAAACAACCAATCCAAGCGTTCCCGCTAAATAACGATGAATCATCTCTAACCAAGCTTTATAAGGCTCGACTTCGTTTTCTGGGTAGAGGAGTTTGGCGGTGGAAAGTGCCTTATCTGTCGAAGGCACACTAAGATGACCGTAACACCCCGGCCAATCTGGGCATCCCAACCCTGCGTCAGCTAGCCGCGTGTACGCGCCCATTAAGATAACCAAAAATGTCAGAATCAGGCTTACTTGAATCAGTCTGATGATGTTCATACACGCCCCCTATTATAGAATTACCCCACGCGAGATAGCTTCAATAGTTTCTTAAAGTCGGCGATTAGCCCCTTACTTTGCTGTACTAATAATTCAGGGTTAAGCTGCTTCGGGTAATGCATAACCAATTGACCTCGCGGGTCTACAATGATGTATTCATTAGTGTTGAAATCAGAAAGAAATTTGTCGTTAGATTTAACGCGATTGAAGCTGTAATCCTGCAGTACCGACGTATCGCTATTTGGGTGAATGTATACCGTTGGTTTAACGCGCTCTTGGTACTTTCCTAGGGATACATAGCTTTGTTGCAGTAAGTGCAACTGCTGGCGGCATAACGCATTGCATTCTTTCGGTAGAACATAGCCAAGCTGCCATTGTTTTTCAGTTTCTGAACCCATGGAATAATCGGTTAAGTAACTAACTGGCTCAACCAAAACCCCCTGATTTGTCACCCCGGGTTGATACCAATTCATTTCCAAAATAACTTTGGCAACAATGGCTGGCATCGCAAACAACCCCACCAGCGCAAGTAAAATGATGCGCCCACGCTTTACATTGGGTGCTGAATCTCTATCCATGTTTTGAACTGTCATCGTTTTCTCCCTTGGGTATCAGGCGAATATTGAGTGCTCTAAGCAGCACTAACGCCATAATGAGCGCAAAAACTAATGCCATCGAAAACCACTGCAACGCATACCCAAAGTGTTTTTGAGAAGACATTGGAACTGGGTGCCAAGGCTGAGGGTATTCAAGGTTTAAGTTGCTGGGCTGAATAACAAAAGGCAGTAAAGGAAGCCCAAGCTCTCCTTCCAATGCCTCCAAATTCAGGTTTTGAATTCGTTTGGGCCATCCACTTTCTGCATGAAGCTTGTCACTAACAGGGTTGCTTTGTTTTTGATACACCCTCCCCTCCAGCGACACAGGTTGGGTTAGCTCTGTAAAACTGGGTAATATACGGCGATCATGCCCCGCCTTCACAAACCCGAGCTCTAGCAGCACATAGCGTCCGTTGCCCTGATAACCCGATGTCACTTTCACTGGTTGAAGCATCAAATACCCCACTTGTCCATTCCACACTTGGTTATCAAGCAAAAACGTACGATGCGAAACAGGCATAACATCCATTTTCACTTTTGCTCCGGTCAGGCTTTGCTGCGCATCACTTAAATATTCCTGACCGAGATTGGGACTTATACCGTTTGCCTTTTTGAGCAAGGTATCTAAAGGCTCCGGTGCCATCGTCGCGCGCTGGGCTAATGCCTTTTCGTAGTCTAACTTTTGCTCACCACGTCCCATTTGCCAAAAGCCCAACTTGATCAGCAGAGTAAATACCACCAAAGTGAGAATTAGGGCGAACCAAAATTTTGGTTTTAACGTCAACGCAACCCAGGGAGACAACATGGCAGCCTCACTGTTTAAACTCGTTCTGGTCTTGACACTCTGTTTCATTATCTTCAACCTTGGTCGCGCTTTAGTGGTGATGGTAAAAGGCAAAAGCGATAAGCCTGCCAGTCACTTCTTGGGTCGCCGTTTAATTTTCTCCGCTTTGGTTATCGTATTTTTACTCATTGCGCTTCAGGCGGGCTGGATTGAACCCAACCCTAGACCTTACTAACGCCAGCTCTACTCATTCGGGGTAGAGCGTCTAAAGCACATACACAAAGATAAATAGACACAGCCAAACCACGTCCACAAAGTGCCAGTACCAACTGCCCGCTTGAAACGCGAAGTGACTTTCAGGTGTGAAGTGGTCGTAGGCAATTCTTGCCAACAATACCGACAAGAAAATAGTCCCCAGTAACACATGCATGCCGTGGAAACCTGTTAACAGGAAGAAAGTGTTACCATACACACCAGACTGCAGCGTCAGCCCCATTTCTTGATAGGCGTGAACATACTCTTCCACCTGATAAAACAAGAACGCAATTGCCAAAATGATGGTAATTTCTAACCACACTACCAACGCCATTCGGTGGTTTTTCTCTAAACTGGTGTGCGCCATATGGAGAGTGATGGAAGAAGTCAGAAGAATGATGGTGTTCAGCAAAGGCAAACCTTGCCAGCCCATTGCTTCTGTCGTTTGCCCAGAAGGAGTTAGAGTGAGTGGCCACATTGCTTCAAAGGCAGGCCAAAGCACTTCATGAGTCATTTGGTTGTTATCTGCGCCCGCGAGCCATGGGACAGAAATCATTCGGGCATAAAATAGCGCACCAAAGAAGGCGCAGAAAAACATGATTTCCGAGAAAATAAACCAGCTCATGCCCTGCCGGAAAGAAATATCAATTTGTTGGGAATAAAAACCCGACAAAGATTCACCAATCACGTTTCGCATCCATCCGATGAACATCACCAGAAAAACGACAAATCCGCCTATTAGAAAGACTTTCCCAAACACACTGCCGGTTTCTAAATTTTGTACAGTAACGCCAGCACCGACTGCAATAAAAAACAAGGCAATCGCGCCGACTATCGGCCAAATACTGTGTGAGGGGACATAATAAGTTTGGTGTTGTGTTGTCATTGCACCGCTCCTTGATCCGTTTCTGAGCGTGAAATTAGAGCCACAGTTTTCTTATCTTCTGGCTCTGTGATATTGAATAGCGTGTAGGAAAGTGTCAGCGTATGGATAGAATCGGGAATCGTCGGCTCGATATAGAAAATTACGGGCAGTTCAGCGCTTTTATTCCCTTCCAGTGGCTGGCGATTAAAACAAAAGCATTCAATTTTATTGAAGTACGCCGCGCCATTTCCTGGAGCAATAGAAGGAACAGCTTGACCAATCAATGGTGAACCATTGAGGTTTGTCGCCATATACCGTGTTTGAACCACCTGCCCAGGGTGAACATCCATGACCTTTTTAGCGGGTATGAACGTCCACGGCATATCAGGTTTTACATGTGCCATGAACTCAACACGAATCACACGTGATGTATCCACCTGCATGCCGACTGGGCTACTCACAGCTTCATTGTTGGGTTTACCGTTAATACCAAGCTGTTCGCACATAATGTCGTACAGTGGTATCAAGGCAAACCCAAAGCCGAACATGCCTAATACACCAAGCAAAAGCCAGAAGGTCAGTTTGCGATTTGAAGGTTTTGCCGTATCCATCGCTGCATCTCCGATCAATCAACTTTAGGCGGCTGACTGAATGTGTGATGAGGTGCTGGGCTTGGTACTGTCCATTCCAAACCTTCCGCTCTTTCCCATGACCGCGCCTCGGCTTTCTCGCCTCCTTTGATGCATTTAATCACCAACCAGAGGAAAATAAGCTGAGACAGACCAAACGCAAATCCGCCAATCGACACTATTTGGTTCACGTCTGCAAACTGAATGGCGTAATCGGGAATCCGCCTAGGCATGCCCGCCAATCCCAAAAAGTGCATCGGGAAGAACAGAACATTCACCGAAATCACCGAACACCAGAAATGCCATAGACTCAACCGATGATCGTACATGTGACCTGTCCATTTAGGCAGCCAGTAGTAGGCGGCCGCCATGATCGAGAAGACGGCGCCAGAAACGAGAACATAGTGGAAGTGAGCCACCACAAAATAGGTATCGTGGTATTGGAAATCAGCGGGCACAATCGCCAGCATCAATCCCGAGAACCCACCTATCGTAAACAGCACAATAAATGCGATGGCAAACAACATGGGCGTTTCAAAGGTCATGGCTCCGCGCCACATCGTTGCCACCCAGTTGAAGACTTTTACCCCTGTCGGTACCGCAATCAACATGGTGCAATACATGAAGAAAAGTTCGGCAAACACTGGCATCCCAGTGGTGAACATGTGGTGCGCCCAAACCAAAAACGAAAGCAGCGCGATACTGCACGTTGCGTACACCATGGAGTGATAACCAAACAGCTTCTTACCACTGAAGGCTGGAATAATGGCCGATACGATCCCAAAGGAAGGTAAGATCATGATGTACACTTCGGGGTGCCCAAAGAACCAGAAAATGTGCTGGAACATCACGGGGTCGCCCCCGCCTGCTGCATCAAAGAAACTGGTGCCAAAGTACTTGTCTGTCAAAACCATGGTAACGGCGCCGGCCAGTACGGGCATTACAGCTATCAACAAAAATGCCGTGATTAACCATGTCCAAACAAACATTGGAAGCTTGAACCAAGTCATACCAGGTGCACGCATGTTGACAATGGTCACGATCACGTTGATCGCCCCCATTATGGAACTGATACCCATAATGTGGACAGAAAACACGAACAATGCGGTGCTATCTGGTCCATACGTCGTCGACAATGGCGCGTAGAACGTCCAACCAAAGTCCGGACCGCCACCTTCCATAAAGAGCGAACTGATTAAAATGAGAAACGCAAAAGGCAATATCCAGAAGCTCAAGTTATTCATGCGTGGCAGAGCCATATCTGGCGCACCAATCATGAGCGGAATCATCCAGTTTGCCAGTCCGGTAAAGGCTGGCATCACCGCACCAAATACCATCACCAATCCGTGAACCGTCGTCATCTGATTGAAAAAATGCGGGTCCACTAACTGCAAGCCAGGCTGGAACAATTCGGCGCGAATGATCATCGCCATGAACCCACCGGTTAAAAACATCGCAAAGCTGAACCACAAATACAGTGTGCCTATGTCTTTATGATTGGTCGAATATACCCAGCGAGCCAGCCCTGAAGGCGCTGCATGATGATCGTCATGATCATTTTCATGAGAATTTACATCGGTTGAACTGTTCATTGTCCCTCCTCGCTGCGCAAAGTATTCACGTCTGACGCTTGCGCCATATCGCCTTTGTCATTACCCCAAGCATTTCGCTCGTACGTTACTACTGCGGCAATTTGCTCATCGGTTAACTGATTTCCAAATGCTTGCATGGCTGTTCCTGCCACCCCATTTAGAACAACATCAATATGGTTGTTTACATCACCTAATGTCACGGGGCTATCTTTCATTGCAGGGAAAACGCCGGGAACACCCAACCCATTAACCTGATGACACACCGCGCATCGGTCGTTGTACACTTGCTCGCCCATTGCCATGAGTTCGTCCATAGAAAGCTCTTTAGAAAGGGCGGCTTTTGCCTCTTCTGCTGCTTGCTTCGCCACCAATTTTTGAGCGACCAACCATTCATCGAACTCTTTTTCTTCCATGGCATGCACCACTATCGGCATAAAGCCGTGATTCCGACCACACAACTCAGCACACTGACCACGATAAACACCCGGTTCATCGATTTTGGTCCACGCTTCATTGATGAATCCTGGCACTGTATCTTTCTTCACGGCGAAATCCGGCACCCACCAAGAGTGGATGACGTCGTCGGACGTTAAGAGGAACCGGACTTTCCGGTTGATGGGAAGCACAAGCGGATTGTCGACTTCAAGGAGGTAATTAGCCCCTTTCAGTTCATCACCTTCAATCTGCTTAGAGGATGTGGTTAACAAGCTAAAAAATTCGACATCCTCACCGAAATAGCTGTAATGCCACTTCCATTGAGAACCGGTAATTTTCACCGTGATATCGGATTGGCTGGTATCTTCCATATCGATAAGCGTTGTAGTGGCAGGGACTGCCATCGCAACCAATATTAAAATCGGAATCACAGTCCATATGATTTCCACTTTCGTACTCTCATGAAAGTTCGCCGCTACAGCGCCCTGAGATTTACGATGCTTGAAAATGGCGTAAAACATGACTCCAAAAACGACAACCGCTATGGCACAGCAGATGTAAAAAATCAGCATATGAAGGTCATAGACCTGCTCACTGATTCGGGTTACACCCCTTGTCATATTGTATTGGCTTCCAGACCATGCCACCGTTGGGATTAGCGCACCCCATAAACACAAAGACGTTAATCTTTTCAAAAGATCTCTCCTCTGTTTCCGCTTACAGGCTAGACACGCTTGGTAGCGCAGCGTGAATACCTCATAAGCATCAGATCGCCGTCCAAATCCGTTTGTGTTTTTATAGACGGTGATCTACTTCGCATTTCCATACAGTAATGTGATGGAACGCATGCCATGCGACTTTGGGATTATTTCCAAAGTGCTAACTATTTGTTATGGCTTTGTTAATAACCCTAGATTCTTGGCGGCAATTGTTCAAGAATTAAACGACTCTCTCCATTTTGGAATTAGACTTTGATCCCCAATTTGTCTTTTATTATTCCTTTTGTTGCTTATGTTTCGCTGAAATATCTTGTGTAAAAAATTTCAAAAAAGATTCATCGCGATTTAATCGATTGCGACCACATCGTGAGAGCTAAACCACAAAAAATGGTGTAATCATTAATGGATTTCAATTAATTTAGAGACATAATATTTAAGTACCCTTTGACAGGAAAAAACGATGAACGAATTGATGAAAAGCTGGCTGGAAAGAGACCCAGATCCTCGTACACGTGAAGAGCTGAATACACTTCAAAAAGAAAACCGCTCTGAAGAAATTGCAAACCGATTCAAAGGACGTTTAGAATTTGGTACCGCGGGATTACGTGGTGTTGTCGGTGCCGGTCCTAACCGCATGAACCGATTGGTTATCCAAGAAACCGCGACGGGCCTTGGTCAGTACCTGTTAAAAGCACAACAAGGTGCGGCAGAAAAAGGCGTTGTCATTGGTTACGATGGTCGCCCTGATTCGAAACAATTTGCCCACGACACCGCTTCTGCTCTCGCTGCGCAAGGCATCAAGGTTTACTTAACTCACGATGTTGCGGCTACTCCGATTGTTGCTTTTGGTGTACTACACCTTGGTACAGCCGCCGCTGTTGTGGTCACCGCCAGCCATAACCCGCCTGAGTACAATGGCTTCAAAGTGTACTGGGACAATGGCGCTCAAATCATTCCACCACACGATTCAGGCATTGCAGCTGAAATCGACGATGCAGCTCAAAAGCCTCTTAACCTTATGCCACTTGAAGAAGCCGAAGAAAAAGGCTTACTCGTTTGGTTGAAAGACGATTACTACCAAACCTACCGCGACACCGCGAACGCTAGCCCATTGTTGCAAAGCGATCCATCGCAACAAGCCGAGAACCTTTCTCTTGCCTACACAGCTATGCACGGCGTTGGCGCAAATATGGCTGAAACGCTGCTTGCCGATGCTGGATTTACTCAAGTACACAGCGTAGCTGCGCAACGCGAACCCGACGGCAGCTTCCCAACCGTTAATTTCCCTAACCCTGAAGAGAAAGGGGCGATGGATCTAGTGATTGCAGAAGCGAAGAAGCACAACGCAGAATTAGCCTGTGCGAATGACCCCGATGCAGACCGCTTTGCAGCAGCCGCAAGAAAAGCGGATGGCGAATACCAAATGTTAACGGGCGATCAGGTTGGTGTGTTGTTTGGTCACTACCTGCTTAATCAAGCGCAAGATAACCAAAAATTAGTGGGTGCAACGATTGTTTCCTCTAGCCTTCTGGCCAAAGTGGCGGAAGCTGCGGGCGGCACGTTCTACAAAACGCTAACGGGTTTTAAATGGCTGACTAACGTCGCTATGCAAGAGCAAACGGAAGATAAGCAGTTCCTTTTCGCTTACGAAGAAGCGCTAGGCTATACCGTAGGTACATTGGTTTGGGATAAAGATGGTCTAACCGCTTTGGTTGCCTTTGCTCAACTGGCTGCTCGCTTGAAAGCGCAAGGCAAGACCGTTTGGGATCAGCTAGAAGAGATTTACCGACAGCATGGCATGGTGATCAATGCTCAACACAGCATTGCTCTTGACCCTTCTGCGCCACCAATTGGTGACACGCTTCGCGCTAACCCACCTTCAACAATTGCAGGTCAGACGATCGCAAGTATTGAGGATTTCAAACTGTCCAAGCAAACGTTCAAAGATGGCAGTGAGAAAGCCTTAGAGTTCCCAATCAGTGACGTATTGATTTATCACCTCAATAACGGTTCACGTGTTGTGGTTCGCCCTTCTGGGACGGAGCCTAAGCTGAAGTGTTACTACGAAGTGGTTGAACCATTTAGTGCAGAAGAAAGCTACGCTGACGCGCACAAGCGTGCTGAAGAAAAGATCGACATGTTGATCAGCGAGCATCAGCACTCTCTTCAATAAGCCCTACATTTCAATCCAATAGTTTAGAGAACGAAATCTCAGACATCGAGCCCTCTACAGGAGGGCTTTGTCGTCTATTTCATCATGGGTTATGCCATTACAATTAGTGAAATCATTTTAATAGCTAGGATTTAATAGGCGAATTCAGAATTCCGACTAAGCTTACTAAAAATATAAATGGCTTTTTGGAATTTCGTGATGCTTAAAATATTGGGTCTTTGCCTTTTGGCTTTTGTCTTGCCTGTTCAGGCTGATGTCAATCGAACACTTAAAGTATGCTGGGAAGACGAAGCCAAACCGCCATTTTTGATGTTCAGTAGTAAAAATGAACCTTATGGCATCATGGTGGATGTCGTAGGCGCTGCGCTAAAAGAGAATGGCTACACGCTGGAACATATTATTCAACCGTGGAAGCGCTGCTTACACTCCATTCAGAGTGGTAAGGTTGATTTGGTTCCCAATGCCTCATACAAACTGCAGCGCACGGAGTTTTCACGCTACTCTTACCCTATCTATGAAACCAATATCGCTTTGTTCTACAAAGCGAAACGATTCAGTTCGCCACCTCAGTTTTTGTCTCAGGAAGACATTGCCAACTATAAAGTTGGTGGTGTCTCTGGGTTCAACTACAGCTTTGTTCATCCCGATGTGAATATTGATGTAGGGGCAAAATCGCGCGAACACTTAGTAAAAAAACTCATCGCAGATCGTGTTGATTTCGCTTTGCTGCAAGTAGAGGTACTCAACTATTTAGCTAAACAGAATAAGGTCGATATCACATCGCTGGATTACGTCCCTTTCCCTGACAAAAAATCCAAGGCGTACCACGTAATTTTTAATAAAAAGACAAACGACTCTGAAAACTTGAAAATCCTGTTTAATCAAACTTTTTTAAACATGAAACACAATGGTGAGCTTGAAAAAATAAAAGCAAAATATATGTAACTACTTTTGATACCGTCACAAGTTTATGCTCTTACAAACCGCGTTTCTTTCAAGCCCATTGCGTACAGTATGGTGGTTAGGTCAGTGTGTTGAATAATCAAATCGCAATCAGATATTAGCGTCGGTTTAGGGTGGTGACCAACGCCTAGTCCACTTCCTTTAAGCATGCACTTATCGTTCGCGCCATCCCCAACTGCACACACGTCCACGCTCTCGATCTGAAATGTTGTCGCACATTTTGCTGCAATGGCCGCTTTCTCTCGTCCATCGATAATTATTCCTTCCACTTGCCCATTTAACGTTCCATTACGAACATTGACATGATTGGCATAATACGCGCTGAACCCACACATTTCTGCTACGTATTGGGCAAACACAGACAGGCCACTGGTAATCAAAACGGTTCTACACGCATTCGCTTCTAGTGTTCTCACTAACGTTTTAGCACCTTGGCTTAACTTGATTTCACCACAAAGCGAAAACATCGTCTCTACCGGTATTCCCTCAAGCAATTGAACCCGACTCTTAAAGGATTCCTGAAAATCCAGCGCGCCATTCATTGCGTTTTCGGTGATGGTTTTTACCTCAGACCAAACACCATTTAAGCTCGCGAGCTCGTCCATCATTTCCTGAACAATGATCGTCGCTTCCATATCGGCAACCAGCAACTTTTTTTGTCGTGCGTCTTTATGCTGAATCACACAATCAAATTCCAACCCTTTCGATTCTGCCTTCGCTCTCAACTGCTCAACAAGAAAAGCGGCATTTTGATCATTGATGTCTACATGAAAATCCGCTGCTTTTTCATAGGAGAGCCACGTAACGTGTTTGAAGCGAACCCTATATTGGGAACACAGGGTTAAAATAACCATAAAAATGGAAGACCATTGATGACCATTATTTGCCTTGGTGACGACAGTCAGTACATGCATAATTTATCTCGACGTTATCTATATTGTTGTACTGCGGATAAAACCGCCATTGACCCACAACACTCATATAGATTGACGAAAAAACAGACGCTCTACCATTCACCTAAAGACATAATCTTTGCTCATAACTTTTAGCACCACTTTCAATATTATGGGGAAAATATGTACAGAAGTAACAACCCCACACCATACTAAGTATGTCGCAAGCATTACCTCTCACGAGAGCTACGACTTTAGTTATAGCTAAGCGATATATACTTAGTTATAAGCCTTTCGTTTTGCCAAGTTGGTCATTGCGTAACATAGGGCTTCTGTGCATCCTTTCTATTCACCCAATTCAAGGAAGTAGCATGTTAAACATACTGATTGCGGATGATCATGCATTAGTTCGAAAGGGAGTGATCGCAGCACTTTCAGAGCATGTGAGCTCAGTTAACTGCGAAGAGTGCACGTGTATTGCCGACGTAATGACAAAGCTCTCCGGTGGTGATGCAGATTTGGTTTTACTGGATATTTGCCTTCCAGATGCCGATGGATTTTCAGGGCTGAAATCCATTAAATCTTCCTACCCTTCTGTTCCTGTCGCCATACTTTCTGCTAGAGACGACGAGCAGTCCGTTCGGGGTGCATTGGATGCAGGGGCTGACGGATATATACCCAAAGCCAGTTCAACTCAGGTCATGTTGAGTGCTATTCAGTTAATTTTAGAGGGGGAAGTCTATCTCCCTTCATTGCTCCTCCAAGCAACACAGTCTCAAACCGATGGATTAGCAAACAGTTCATCGAATGCGCGCTCAGCTTCCGGTCTGACTAAAAGGCAGCAAGAAGTTCTTCAACTTATTGAGAAGGGATACTCAAACAAAGAGATTGCGCGCGAAATTTTCTGCACTGAAGGAACAGTAAAAGCACACGTCACTGCCATTTTTAAACTGCTAGGCGTGAACAGCCGAGTCAAAGCCGTGATTGCAGCCAAAGCCATTCAAGAATAATCATACCTGCTAGAGGTCAAACACAAGGCGACCTCTCTTTCTCCTTTGCCCCATATCCCTTAGACCTTAAGAGATAATCTTTTGGCACGAATTCATAACGCTCCCTATCGGGCAGTAAGAGATACTGTTCATCATTAACGAGCGCCAATTTACAGCAGCCCTTACGTTGTTTTTATATCGGTTTTCAAGTGAATACACCGATGCAAACCGCAAGGTTAATAATCGCTGATTGGGTAAACCATTCATTTTTAGGCATGTATTTCAGCCTATTCATTATGCGCTCCAAGGATTTAGGACATTTAACTAGGTGAGAACTGTATTGGCTTTTTGTACAGCGGCTCTCGCTAAGGCATTAGGAGCAATGAGATGAAAAACGAGCCAATCGACTTACAGCTAAGCGTTCACTATTTACGGTTAACGAGCGCTTTCAACGCTAACCCTTTTCCCAGCTACGACGCTCGTATTGAAAAGCTGAAATTGCTCAAGCACACCATTTTGCGCAACCAAGACTGCCTGCTAAAAGCATTAAGTCAGGATTTTGGCTACAGAAGTGATTATGAAAGTATTGTTGGTGATATTTATACGACCGTTTCAGCCATCAATTACACGCTAAAACACTTGAAAAGCTGGATGAAGCCTAACCGCCTTAAAATCGGTATACAGCATCAACCTGCTCACTCAAGTGTGGTGTACCAGCCTCTCGGAGTAGTGGGCATAATCGCCCCTTGGAATTACCCAATCAATTTGGCACTGACCCCTCTAACCGCCGCTATCGCTGCAGGTAACCGAGTGATGTTAAAAGCCTCTGAACATACACCAAAAACGAACCAGCAACTAAAACATATCTTGTCGGAAGTCTTCGAGGCAGACCAAGTAACCTTCATCCAAGGCGGTGCAGAAACGGCCATCGAGTTTACTAAGCTAAAGTTTGATCATATTTTTTTCACGGGTTCAACGACCGTGGGCAGAGAAGTTATGCGTGCCGCCGCCGACAATTTGGTTCCTTGCACATTGGAATTAGGAGGCAAATCGCCAGTAATCATCGACCAGAATGTGGATATTCCGAAAGCGGTAACTCGCTTCATTTTTGGAAAAACATTCAACGCAGGGCAAACATGTGTGGCTCCCGATTATGTGTTTTGCCCCACCAGCAAAATTAAACAACTGGTTGAAGCGGTTTCGAACCAATATAAAGAGATGTACACGGAAGAATCTGAAACCATCGATTCCACCCATGTCATCAATCAAAATCAATTTGACCGCCTTTCCGAACTGGTGGAAGACGCAGTAGCAAAAGGTGCAAAAGCTCACACCATTTCTCCGCTTTCCACACGAGACCAAGATACCTTTTTCCCACTCACGCTGATTACTGATTGCCAACCGGATATGCGTGTGATGCAAGAGGAGATATTTGGTCCCATTCTGCCCATTGTCGGGTACGAACAAAAAGAAGAAGTCGCGCAGAGTATTTGCGCTGGCGATCGCCCTCTCGCCCTGTACCTAATCGGTGACGATAAAGACTTCCAAGATTACATACTCACCCACACCCACTCCGGCGGTGTGTGTATTAATGATGCAGCCTTCCATGTCACGGTGGAAGAGCTTCCATTTGGTGGTGTGGGTCAATCAGGATTTGGGAAATACCATGGACGGGAAGGTTTTCTTACCTTTTCGAATGCAAAAGCCATTTTAAAAAGAGGCGGGCATCTTTACCCGATGTCATTTTTGTTTCCGCCCTACGGCAACAAAATGCACGCACTTTTTTACAAGCTTTTTGTCCGCTAACGCGAAAAATAAGGTGAGATACTATGAATAGTAATGCGAATTTAGGGAAAATGATCGAGCTTACGTGTGCTCGTTTCGGCGACAGGGTCGCATTTGAATGCCAAGGAAAGGAAATCACCTTCAATCAAGTTGAACATCAGTCTAGGCAGCTCGCCATATGGTTTCAGCAACACCCAGAGTTGATACAAGGTGACCGTATTGCTATCCAACTGCCCAATGTACTGCATTATCCCATTGTGGCTTATGCCGCTTTACGCGCGGGGTTGGTCGTTGTAAACACCAACCCACTCTACACCTACCGAGAATTAAGCCACCAATTGGCGGATTCAGGCGCGAAAGCTTTGGTTGTGCTCGATGCAAACAACATCGATATAGAACAGATCAAGTTCGATACGAATGTCAGCATTTTTCTGCAAGCCAGCCCCGTTTTGAGCGAAAATTCGCTAGTCACTCCCATTGATAGCGCCATAGAAATGGCTTCTGGAGAACTGGCTCCCTACGATCCTTCCTACTCTGATATTTGCGTATTGCAATATACTGGCGGCACGACGGGCCTAGCAAAAGGGGCGTGCCTAACTCACCATGGATTAATACAAAACATCCTTCAGTTAAGCCATCGATTGAATAAGCAGCTGAATGATGATGGGGAGATTTCCATTTGCCCATTACCGCTGTATCACATTTACGCTTTTGCCGTGAATATGCTGCTAATTTTCTCATACGGGGGCAGAAATGTCCTCATACCTAACCCTCGTGATATTGATTCGATGATCACTGCAATCGAGCCTCACTCCTTCACCATGTTCTCTGGGATCAACACGCTTTTCGTTGCCTTATGCCACCACCCAAAATTTAAGTCTCTGAATTTTGATAGTTTAAAATTAACGCTTTCTGGTGGGGCTGCGCTGACGGAAAATGCTCGAAAAATGTGGTTAGACACAACAGGGAAAACCATATCAGAAGGCTATGGGATGTCGGAAACTTCGCCCGTCATCGCGCTCAATGAACCTGGAAATGAAGAATATGGCACCGTCGGTTTGCCGCTTGTCGATACGAAAGTGGAAATCTGGGATCTCAACGAAAAGCCCTTAGAATCGGGAGAAGTCGGCGAAATAGTGATTAGCGGCCCGCAAGTTATGGAAGGGTATTGGAATCGTTCTCAGGAAACTGAAGAAGTCATTACCTCAAGCGGCTTTTTTAAAACGGGGGATCTTGGGCTCATTATGCCTTCTGGGGCAATCAAAATTGTCGACCGACTCAAAGACATGATTTTAGTGTCTGGTTTTAACGTCTACCCGACCGAAATTGAACAGGTATTATGTGACCACCCATCCATTATGGAAGCCGCCGTTGTCGGAGGGGAGGATCCGAAAACAGGCGAGGCGGTTCTAGCCTATATCACCGTGTCTAACCCGCTCACCATTGATGAAGTTGTCGCCCATTGTCGCGAGAATTTGACCGCCTATAAAGTCCCTAAAATGATACAAATTCTGCCAGAGCTACCAAAGTCGACCGTTGGGAAAATTCTAAGAAGAGAGCTTCGCCGATAAATCTGCCGTTGTCGCTGTAAAGCGCTCAACCTAACAAAGCCGACATCGTCATTAAGCAGAGCATTCCACTCTCTCGGAATGCCTGCTTTCTTTTTCTACCAAAAACTTCACACAAACTCGACTGCAACTTGATCCGATGCGTTTTTCACCAGTAAAGAATGAGGCAAGTTGGCGAGTTGATTAACCTTGTAGGCTGACATGAGATTGGCTGGTATCGCTTTTTATATCGCTTGAGCTTTCGACATCTCTCGAATTTTCTGTGTCATTCGAACTTTCTATATCACTAGAGCTTAGGTAACGAGCTCGGTATTCACCCGGGGTGCAATTCGTCCAACGCTTAAAGGCTCGATTGAAATTTGCTACGCTAGAAAAACCCACTAGATAACCAATTTCTCCCAAACTGAGATGGGGTTGCTTAATGTACTCCATTGCTATTCGCTTACGTGTATTCTCTAAGATTTCTTTGTAGCTCGTGCCTTGTTCATTGAGCTTGCGCTGGAGGTTCCGAAGGCTAATGCCCAGTTGTTTCGCAATATCAGATTGAGATGGCGCACCTAAAGAGAGGTGATCGGTAATACTGTTGATGATGGTATAGGTTAGGTTTTCTTTATCAACGCGAGATAAGAACTGATCAAGTACTTTCTTGTGCACTTGATTGATCATAGGGTTACAGCCCAACGCGCGTTTTTTGGCTTCCTCAAGATCATAAACAATCGTATTTTTTTCAGCACCAAACTCCACTTCACAGCCAAAATACTCTTCCAAATACTGAGTATTGACGGGGCGGTCGTAAGCAAACGTCACCAATTTAACATCGGGTTCGTAACTGGCGATCTCGCGTGAAAACTGAACCAAGGTTGCCATGAATGTTTCGGTGGATATTCGGGATAACACGTTCCTACCGCTATCGGGGTATTTATGAACGATAAGCTCCGTGACCATTTTGTTGTCGTCAGTATGAACTTGCATACTGCAACAGTTTGAAATGACACGTTTGTACTGCGCAATTCGCTCGAACGCATCAAGCAAACTATCGGAAGATATCATTGCGTAGCCCAGAGCATGAAAAGTACTGGGATGAAAGTTTTTGGCAACTTGTGTGGGGAAGTAAAACCCGAGCGCTTGTTTGTTACAGTGAATCAACAAGTCTGAAAGTCGTTCAATGCCTATTCTTGCTTCAGGGTTATTAATGCAGGCAGGGTCTATATCAAATTGATCTAGAATGGCACTTGTTTGTAAATTGGCATCATTCATTGCCTTAGTGATGGGTATGAGCCATCCGCTCAGTGTTGAATAATACTCGTTCATAAAGCTAAACCACCCAAACCAGTCAGTTAACACAAATTTAACATAAACCGTAAGCAATCGTAATGATACCAATAATGAGATTGTGGGTATTATTCTTTGTGTTTCAACATTAAGACTTCACGCTGCTCATCTGCCCATTCCTGTGTGCCAATAGAACCTAAAAAACGGAGAGTTACATCATTATTACCCTTCGTTCTTCCCCAATTCTATCGCTTATTTATCAGAATATTAGCGACTTATTCAACCACACTAACCCGCCTTTTTCCCTTCAACAGCAAGACGTGCGCACAAAGACAATCATGTGGCAGGTAATGACAATTGAAACAATAAAAATACGATTAACATGACGTCATGGGTTCATCATTTAGCGTTGATACTTTCCGCCTAAGATCATACCGTTTGTACGAGAAACGTACTTGTTGACTAGGTATTCTCAACATCAGATTGAGCTATGGAATAAATGAGTGAAGCCCGGAAAAACCGGAGAGAAACACGGCAAACGGATCACATTATCGTTCGTCGACATTTAACTATAGCCCCACATCATCAGCCTATGCTGAGCGGTGTTGCGGTAACTACACGACATGAATGCAGGTATGTTTATGAGTGACATCGAAAACAACAAGGCGTTTCTGGATTCGCCTGAATTTCATCAACTACAACAACAGATTGCAACCTATGAACGACTCAGGCAATCGGGGTTGCCTGAACAAGATGCGATGCAAAGAAGTTTGCAATATGACACCCAAGAAAAGTTAGATTCCATCGTGCTGCCAAACTGGGAAGATTGGGAGCGAATTTGCCCCAAAGATGCCGATCCAAACTGGCGACCTCAAGCAGTCACTGGCTCCCGCATCAACGAATTACCTGAATTTCCATTTCCCGTTATTCCACAGCATGCGACTGAAGAACAAAAAGCCGCGCGTAAAAAGCAAATTGAGCAAGCTAAGAAGAACAACTGGCATGATTACAAACGTCTTCTTAATGTCCCTGTTCACGGAAACGTCGATTCAATAGAAGTGCGAAACAATACGCCATGGACAGTGAGGGGAACAGAAGAAGAGCGAAATGCCCGCGCACAGGAATGGGACTTTGGGGTAAGCGATGCCTGCCTTGCACGTGCGGATGACTGGGCGCTGTTTGACGCGAGCGTACGCCACATCAGCAAAAACCTCGTACGAATTGCCTTAATAGGCGGTCCAGCGGTCATTAGCGGTCTCATACTTTTGCTTGGAAAACTGGTTGAGTTAGTCATTACAGGGCAGGCAAAATTCGAAACCGTCGACCCAATTGTTCTAACGGTGCCCCCTGTAGCCGTCTGGTCTGCGGATGATTTACTGTTCTACCCTTACGATATTGATAGCGACACCGGTGCTCGTAAATACGACCCTCAATATCCTCGCCCTCCGTGGCACGAAGATTTCTTTAACGATGATGTCATCGCACACCTTCAGATTGCACCTGAAACCCCAGTTTTTGATTACTTTCAGCCCCTCAAAGAGCCAATGAGTAACTTTCCGTTTACGGATGCAATGTTCAACAAAATCGAAGGGTTTAAAGACGACAACCTTGCCGATGCCATGAGTGAAGGGCGAGTGTTTGTGACCGACTTTGGGGATTTTCATGACGAAGTCATGGCGCAATTCCAACCCGATAGAACAGCAGACGACATCCCACAAACGGGGGGAAGACTGTATCCCGCCATCGCAATGTTTGCGGTTCCGAAAGGAAGCGATAAACTGAAAACCATCGCAATACAACCCACTCAGCGCCCACCTTTGAACGACTGGGAATGGTGGTGGTGGTACAACTTTGGATTTGGTAACGTTCCTCATCCACCATCAAAAATCATTACACCAGCTGATGATAAGTGGACTTGGAGAATGGCGAAGAATACCTTTACCACCATGTATTCCATGTCCAATGTGATTGATCACTTATCTACTCACGTATTTCTCTGGCCGGTATCCACCAGTTTTTATCGAACCATACCGGAAAGCCACCCACTTTCAGCCTTGGTACTGCCACATTTAACATCGCTTTCTTTTAACAATTACCTTGGCGTATTTTTTGACCCTTCCACCAAAACGTCCAACCCTGATGGAACAGCGGTATATGGTGATGGCTACGGCGGAACATTAACGGGTGTGGTGAAAACCATTTCAGGCATCAGCAACAAATCGTTTGTTCACGGCACCATAAGACGCTCTAAACACTATCACTTTACCCAACATGGACAGCCATTTGATCGCAGAGAAAATGGAGAGTTTGATGTTATTGGGGATTACCCACAACACGATGATGACATTGGGCAGTGGCAAGCCATACGTGATTGGGTAGAAGGGTATATCCATCTCTACTACAACAGCGATAGCGATGTTGCTAACGATACTGAAGTACAGGACTTTTTCGAAGATGCGTATGGTGCAGGCGTGAATGGATTCCCAGCTTCCGCCTCTACTCGACAAGAGCTGATCGATACCATTAGCCACCTTATTTACTGGATGTCAATTAACCATGGGTTAGGGAATTTATCTGGATTCCAGCCAATAGGCGCACTTGGGTACTATTCACATCTCGCGTTGGACCCTGCAGGTCGAAGAACAAAAACCGACTGGTTACACGCTTGCCCTAGATTAAACGTCGGGATGGGACTCTTTGAATTTGCTAGAAACTTTCTCGATGTACCGGTTCCTTGGCACCGAAGTTTTGGTAAATACCCGCAAGGTAACTTTATGCATGATCCTCGTGTTTACACACATTTACACCAGTTCCAAAGTGAATGTAAAAACATCGATGACACGCTAAGAGCGAAAAACCGAAACAGACGTTGGGCATATGAGTTAAAACTCCCCTCCACGTTAACAGTAAGCCCATGGAATTAATTGGAGAATCAATATGTTTAAAAACAACGTGAATCGCCGACAAATGATGAAACTTGTAGGCAAAACATCTGTGGCGGGTTATGCCTTAACCTCTATAAGCCTCAATGCTTCTACCAATCTTATATCAGTAAAAGGTGAAAACGAGGCAAGTTCTCCAGAAGCGTTTATTCAATCGATTCTCAGAAAGAAACTTGGGAAGCTTGATGAAGTGACTGAAGAAGAAATCACGTTTTTCGCGAAGCAATATGTGGCGTTCCATGGTGAAGATTTCAATTACAAGAAACAGTTGGAATCCCCTATTGATGAGCTCATGCTAATGAAGGAGTTTGTACAAAGTGTTAAGTATCGACCAATCGCGTAAATAGCACTTACTCTCTAAGCTTTGCCAATCGCCCTCGGTGTTTGTCTACACTGAGGGCGATTGGTTTGCTCATATAAAACATATGGCTCGACTCTCGTAAGCCAAAGAAATGAAGCAGGGATGAACTGTTAGCTCTCTGTATTTGGCCCTCTGTATTTAACTCTCAGTATTTAGCTCTCTCCAGATATGCCGTAATAGAGCACCTAGCTTCCCAGCACTGACAGGCTTGGTAAGAAAATGAGCACCAATAGATTCTGCATTCACTCGAACTTCTGGGCTAGAATCTCCAGAAATCACCACACTGGAAAATTCAGGTCGACTGGATTTACGTTTCAATTCCGCCACCACATCCAAAGTAGAGTACCCATCGTCTAAGTGAAAATCGGATATCAGGATAAAAGGATCGGTATTCGAGAACTCAAAGCGTTCAACATCTGAATAGTATTTAAATTCATGAACTTTGCACCCCCAACGCTCCAGTAGTTGCCTAGTGGTATCTAATACTTGAGGGTCGTTCTCCACAAGCAAAACAGGTAAACCGTCCATTTTTCTGGTTGGATAACTTTCCTGGTCGGGTTGAATTTTTGGGGCATCGCGTTTGCCTCTTGGTAATGCGACAGAAAAACCCGTTCCGCGCTCAGACGAATAGACCTTTATGTCCCCTTCCATCAGTTTTACGAGCTGCATCGTGATAGCAAGCCCTAAACCAAGACCCGACTTGCCCTCTGTCTGCGTTTTTTTGCCTTGGTAAAACTCTTTGAATATTTTTTGTTGCTCATGCAGTGGAATACCCGATCCGTTATCCCAAACTTGTATCTGAATCTGCTCGGTTCTATTTCTTACTCCTAACAGGATTTTCCCCTGTTCAGAATAGCGCACAGCATTGGACAATAAGTTGCGCACGATTCGCTCCACCATCGCGAGATCCGCAAATGCATGTGAGGAAGTGGGCACATAATGGAGCATCGATTCTGGTTTATTCAAACCATGCCGATACTCTTGAGCAAGGCGAGCGAGCATTCCATCCAACGCAAAGTGTTCTAACCTTGGTGTGATCGCTCCGGCTTCTAGCCGTGAGAAGTCAAGAATATCTGTAAAGAGCTGATTCATGCTTTGATGCGCAAAGTACAGGTCTTCCAGCCGCTCGTAATACTGAGCATGTCGAGCGTCTTCTAAAAGTGGTTCCAATAACAGCCCCATCGCGTGTAATGGTTGCCGGAGATCGTGGCTAGCAGACGCTAAGAATTGAGATTTGGCTCGGTCGGCGGATTCGGCTTTCTCCATGGCACATATCATCGCATTTTCCGCCGCTTTTCGGTTGGTGATGTCCGTATGCACCCCAACCGTCCCACCTTGCTCTGTTCGTCGCTCAATGATGGAAACCCAAGTTTCGCTGCTTAACTCCAAATCCAAATTTTGGATTTGGTTATCTCTCAGTGCCAACCTTTTTTCTAGGTAATTTTCCGGTTGAATGACCTTATTGTGACGAGCTAACCACAGCAACAAATCGGAAAAGTCTCGCCCCTCCATATCCCATGTTTCGGGGAATCCGTACAACTCCCGATATCGAGCATTACATAAGATGAGTTTGTCTTTTTCATCATATAAAACAAAACCTTCTGTAATACTCTCTATCGCATCCAGTAACTGATTCTGAGCCTGACTGGCAGCATTTCTTGCTTGTTTTAATTGGTGCTCTCTGTCTTGGATTGTATCGACAAAAAACTTCAACGTGCCCGCCATGTCTGTGATTTCGTCATTGCCTTTCAACGGTATGCGGACAAGCGTTCCTTTCGCGTGCGCTTCCATACTGGTTTTCAGGGTTTGTATGCGGCTGATAACCGAGCGGTCGATATAAAGGAAAATACCGACACCGGCAACAACGCATATAATGGCGGCAAGGACTAACTGAATGGTTCTCTGTTTTGTCTCTTCAACAATATCTTGGTTTTGACGCATGACCTTTTGTTCGATTTGGTCAATGATCACCGTAGTAACAGACAAAAATCGGCTAACGCTTTGCCTATGTTGGGAAAACACACCATCCAACTCAGACTGAACTTGGAATTTTCTTTTATTCAGAGCAAACAGACCGTTGTCTCCCTCTGCAAGTTCAACAATTTTGGCTAACGCTTGTTGGTGCTTTGACCTATTTTCCTTGTCAAAAAGCGAAATGTTAGACGCCAACTGCTGCTCTAACGTATCAAATTCATTCTGATATCGGCGCAGCAAAACAGGATGTTCAACTCCGTTGAGTTGATTGAGTAAACTGGACATATTGGCGAACATCAGATACCAGTTTGAGTGATAGGTTTGCTTGGTTCCTCCTTCAATCGTATTGTGCGCTTTTGTAAAATCAGACTGCAATTGGTTAATCTTGGCAAGCGTACGTCGCCGGCTGTCATCCCACCTAATTCGCTTTGATACCAAGTGGTTAAGTTCATGAAAACTGTCCGATAAATCAGAACGATAACCGTTCAAACGCTCTGCTTGTTCAGTATTCACAGCATTGGTGGAGAGCTGCTCGATGGCATTCCCCAACAGTGAATCTTGATCCCGAACTTGAAACATTACAGACTCGTTTGCCTGCAATGAACGAGCGGTCATCATGGAAGGAGCAAAAGACATCAGTGACGCGTTAAATTGCCTTAAGTCAGATGCCGCTATGATCGCTTTGACACCATCAACAGCAACATCATTAAAACGCTTTTGGAATCCATTGTAAGCATTGATGGCCATGGCACTCACCAGCACCGCCAGTAATACCAAAACCCCAAGAGAAAGGAACATGCGTACCGAAATTCCGTAACGAGAGCGAACAAGCTTCATATTAATTACCGAAAAGGCGCTGGTTGATGTAAGCCACCGTTAGTCCAAAGTTCGTTCACCCCTCGATTTATTCCCTCAATAGATGCCTCACTTAGGTTCTGGCTATACAACTCTTCATAATTACCGACATCTCTAATAATTCTGAACGCCCATTTGGCATCCAAACCTAGGCTGCCTAGCCACGCTTCGGGGGTATTCAGTAGTCGCTTCGCCTCTGGGCTGAGCTTGGTATCCGCGTTGGTAACATTTTGACTACTCAACCCTAAGTACTCAGCAAGAAGAGGGACTTGGCTGCTCCAACGCACCACATCGAACCAGTTAGGATCATCATCTCTGACATAGGGTCCTAGCGGCTCACGAGAAATCACATCACTCAGTAAATGATAGCCATTAGGGTCATCCAGCAACCCTGTTAAACCACCGAGCAAATCGGTGACTTCCGAGGTCATTAACTGACAACGGCTCCGTAAGAATGCATGCCATCGCCCGGCTTGACTCTCGGTTTCAAGTATTTCGAAGGGTAAGTTGTTCTGCTGGATATAATCTTTAATGTTTTCAAGTGATGTGGTTCCTTTGGTTACACACACGGTCGCTTTATCCAATTCTGCAGCCCGATCGATTGCTACTGTTTTCTTCCCATTAACGTATTTATTGATGAGCAGCCTCTGTTCGTCATACAGGGTCACCCCCGTAAAACTCAGCCCCAAACTCACATCGCGCTGAAATGTCCATGTCGCTGTGCGAATAATCACATCAACTTCTTTGTTTGCCAACGCCTTAAATCGCCCTTGGCTATCCAAGGGGATGTATTGAACGGCTTCGACATCCTTAAGAACGGCGGCAGCGATGGTTCGGCAGAAATCAACATCAAACCCTTTCCACTTCCCATCTCGACTTCGCGTTGCAAAACCGAAATCGTCAATCCCGACCCCGCAACGTAAATACCCCCGCTCTTGAACAGCTTGTAGTGTCTCTCCTCCCCACACCCGTTCCGCTTGAAATAGGACAACAATCAATATGCCCAACACGATTTTTTTCATGCACATTCCTTTCTGCAATGATACTTTTTGGTTAGACCCTGTTGCTCTAGACCATTCCCTCAAAAGGCTTTTTCTCTTCAAAGGATAGCAACATCGGCTTCACAACGGACAAAATTTGAGCATCGATGTAACAAAGATCGCGAATCAAATCCATGTGATACGCGCTGGTCTCTAAACTTTCTATTTTGCCTGCTTTAATACGCCGAATATGTTCTCGAACGCCCTCTTCTTCCATTTCGTTTATTTGCTTTCGTTCGTGGTAAATTTGCTCCGCCATCGCCTGATCATTGGTGATAAACGTGCCAAGCATTAGCTTTAGTCGCCGATGAACGTGTTTGTGTATCGACAACAATTCCTGTTCACCTCCTGATGAGAAATGCCTATTTTGGTTAGCTTTGGTGGCTAATATTGTTGCCATGCTCTCAGTAAGATCACCGATATGCTCCAATTTCGTTGAGAACACGAGAATTTCCGTAACACGTTTACTTTCAAATTTATCCAACTCCGTCCTACTGACGGCTGAAAGAAAATGGCGGATTTTTTCGTGCAATTCGTCAATGCTATTATCGAGCGCACCTATTCGCTCTGCCGTTTTCAAGTCGTTGTTCACAATCGCGTCGCGAGTGAGGAGTAACATTTTGTCGACCACATCGCCCATTCTCATGGTTTCTCTTAACGCAGCGGCAAGCGCCGTTTTCGGATCGCCGATGTAATCGCTGTCTAAGTGCCGTGTATCGTCAGAAGCAGGCTGTTTCGAGTTGGAGCCTAAAATAGTGGACATGAAATCGGCGACAGGATGAATAAAACCAATAAAGAACAAAGCAATAGCGATGTTAAACATCATGTGAAAATGGACCAGCTGACGTGAATCCGAACTGTCTATGTAGCGCATTAACTCAGGTAGGTATGCCAAAAAGGGGCTGACCACTAACACGCCCGAGAGCTTAAACAATCCATTTCCAATAGGGACACGCCGAGCGATAGGCGCGTCATTCAATGTCGCCATGATAGGAGGTAACGCACTGCCAAGGTTCGCCCCTAAAATCATGGCAAAGGCTAATTCCAGGGGTAAAACTTGGTTGGAGACCATTGAAACAATCAGTAAAACAACCGCTAAACTGGAATGCAGCAGCCAAGTCAGCAGTGCCGCCAAAATAATGCCCAACCCAATTTCGCTTTCAAGTGCGCCAATGAGATGAACTAATAACGAGGATTCATTTAAAAACGCGGACAACTCCACCAAGATTTTCAGCGATAAGAGCATGAGCCCCAACCCAAACAGCGCGTAGCCAGAGCTTTGTACGACAAACGCCTTGCCATGCTTACGAAGTAAATGCCCCAAAATCATCAGGAAAGGGGATATCCAACTGGCATCAAAAGTAAGCACCTGTGCCACTAACGTCGTGCCGACATCTGCCCCCAGCATAACGGCCAATGCTGGTGCGGTGCTGATCAACCCACGAGCAGAAAAGGAGGCCACCATTAACCCTGTTGCTGTGCTGCTTTGCAACAAAGTGGTGACCCCTGCCCCTACAAGCAAAGCGGAAAATCGATTGGCAACACTCATGCCTATGGCGACTTTCAAGTCATGACCAAACGCCTGAGTGATGCCTTTTCGTACCATATTCATCCCCCACAAAAGCAGGACTATCGCCCCGAACAGAGATAATAAAGTTTGCATAATGACCTTTACTTGGAATTAGTGAGAGAGTATTTGACTCAAAAACGATCGTGTTCTGTCGACTCTCGGATGATTAAAGAAATTCTCAGGATCGTTCTCTTCCACGATCTCCCCTCCGTCCATAAAAATCACTCGGTCAGCCACTTCTTTGGCAAACCCCATTTCATGCGTTACGCACACCATTGTCATGCCTTCTTCTGCGAGCTCGACCATCACATCCAGCACCTCTTTTATCATCTCTGGATCAAGCGCAGAGGTGGGCTCATCGAACAGCATGACTTTGGGGTTCATGCATAACGAGCGAGCAATAGCCACGCGTTGTTGCTGACCGCCCGATAACTGACCTGGGTATTTGTGGCTATGCTCTGCGATGTTGACCCGCTTAAGAAAGTTCAACGCCATCACCTCCGCTTCTGCTTTTGGCATGCTGCGTACAAGCATCGGAGCGAGCGTTAAGTTCTCTAAAATGGTCATATGAGGGAACAAATTGAAATGCTGGAAGACCATTCCAACATCGCTGCGCACATTCTCTATATTTTTGAGTGAATGATTCAGCTCTACCCCTTCAACGTGTATTTCCCCTTCTTGGTGTTCCTCCAAGCGGTTTAAGCAGCGTATTAGCGTCGATTTACCTGAACCAGAAGGTCCGCATAAAACGATTTTCTCGCCTTTTCTCACTTCAAAATCGATGTTTCTTAGTACGTGAAATTGGTCGTACCATTTATTCAACCCTTTCACTTCAATCATGACTTCACTCATTTTCTTTCCTTTTAATGATGAGATTTCGCACCCTGTTCTTCTAAATGCTTTCCATAGCGACTCATGGAGTAGCAAATTACCCAATACACGAACGCCCCAAACACGTAAGACTCTGCTTCAAAGCCAAGCCAATCTGCGTCTTGCGTTGTTGACTTCAGCATCCCCAGTAAGTCCAATAGACCCACAATAAGAACCAAAGAGGTGTCTTTAAAAAGCGCAATACAGCGACCAATGAGTGGGGGTAAAACATGGCGTAGCGCTTGTGGGATCACGATGTAAAACATGGTCCACCGATAATTCAGCCCCAGTGCTTTTGCCGCATCAAACTGCCCGTTGGGTATCGCCTGAAGCCCACCCCGAATGACTTCTGCTATGTAAGCGGATGAAAACAAAATGATGCCCACTTGAATTCTAAGCAGGTTATTGATGTCCATGCCTTCGGGCAAAAAGAGAGGCAACATAACGGATGCCATAAACAGGATGGTGATCAGTGGCACGCCGCGAATCGTCTCTATTGAGGTGACACACCAAATTCTGAGTAGAGGAACGTTAGAAAAACGACCAAGTGCCAACAGAATGCCTAGCGGCACTGAGATAATGATGCCCACACAGGCCAGTAGAAGGCTGAGCATTAATCCCCCCCAGCGAGATTGATCCACTTCCGGCAGCCCTAACGATCCTCCGCCAATTAACCAGTAGGCGACGAACGGCAGTACCAGCCACAGCGACACCATTCGCAACCCTTTCACTTTTTGCGTAATGGTCAGCCCTATCACCCCAAACAGTAGGATTAGAGACAGCGTGGGCCGCCATACCTCTTCGGGCGGATAAATCCCAACCATTAATATGCGAAAATTCGCAACCACAAATGCCCAGCACGCTCCCGCACCTTCTACACGGCACGCTTGCGCACTGCCCTGCCATACACTGTCGATGAACGCCCAGCTAATGAATGGGGGAAGTCCCCACATCAGGATGGTAATGGATAGTAAGGTCAACAAGCTGTTGTACCACCCATCAAACAAATTTTTATGTATCCAATGAACAATCCCTGTCACTTGAACGGGCGGTGTCATAGGTGGTTGAGGGATGAACTCTATCGGCTCGCTGTTCACAATGGATCTTTCTATTACCGTCGTCATTGCTCGCTCCTTCTAGCGCTCGACCAGTTGAACTTTCGAGTTCAATGCATTCATTAACCAGGAAATCACAAGGTTGATTGCCATATAAACCGCCATCCACATCGCGATGATCTCAATCGCTTGGCCGTTTTGACCTATGATGGTTCCGCCAATGGACACCATGTCTGGATACCCAATAGCAACGGCTAATGAGCTGTTCTTAACCAAACTTGCGTAGTCGTTGGTTGTCGCAGGGATCGTGACCCTAAGCGCCTGAGGAAGGAGGACCCGAGTGGTGATGTAAGATGATTTAAGCCCGAGCGCTTGTGCCGCTTCTATCTGTCCTTTATCAACCGACTGCAATCCACTGCGCACGTTTTCTCCAATAAATGCTGCGGTGTACAGTACAAGCCCAACAAGCAGAGCAAGAAACTCGGGGCGTAGAGATATACCTCCCGCGAAGTTGAACCCTTGCTGCACGGGAATATCCCATGTAATGGGGTTACCTAGCATCAAGTACGTTAGCGTAGGCAACACGATGACAATACTTAATGCCAACCGACCTGTTGGCAACGAATGCCCCGTTCTTTCACTGTAGTTTTTTCCCCATTTCAGCAAAATCCCAAACAAAGCCAATGACACAATCAAAGAGAAAACCAGAACCGAGAAGCCATCGCCGGCCAGAGGTTTGGGGAGATAAAGCCCACGCACGTTTAGGCGTATATGTTCAGAAATTTCAATGCTTTCTCGCACATGCGGTAGGCTCGCTAGAACAACGGTATACACAAAAATGAGTATCAGGAGCAGTGGAACATTCCGAAGTGATTCCACATAAACAGAAGCAAGCTTTTTAACGATGTAGTTTTTGCTCACTCGACATACCCCAACGAATACGCCCAATATCGTGGATAACACAATGGCAATGAACGACACGTACACCGTATTCACCACACCATTAACAAATGCCCACCCATAGCTATCAGTAGGAAAATAAACCAATAGCGAATCGCCAATAGGCAACCCAGCTTCTTGACTCAGAAATTCAAAACCAGACTCAATCCCCCTTGCTTGAAGGTTTGATTGAGTATTTTGAAAAATTAAAAAAGCGAGCCAGAAAAGTGTTCCGAGCACCAACACCTGAGCGCTCAGCTTCACAAAATGAGATTCACTGGCTTTTAACCGACTTATTGTTGAAATAGCCACACATTTTCCCTCAATAGGTGGCTTGGTTTAACATCGACATAAACCAAGCCATGTCAGTGTTAACGGATTGGGTAAGCGTACATAAGACCGCCATTGACCCACATTGAATTGACACCTCGCTCTAACCCTAGCGGCGTGTTCTTTCCTAAGTTACGTTCAAAGATTTCTTCGTAGTTTCCGACCGCCAGCAACGAACGTTTCAACCATTCAGGGTCGAGGCTGAGTGCTTTACCCATATTCCCAGAAGCCCCTAACATTCTTTGCACACTAGGATCCTTGGATATTTTGGTCTGCTCGCTCACGTTACTTTGAGTGATGCCTTTTTCTTCGGCTTGCATTAACCCATTGATGACCCAAGTGACGAGATCTTTCCATTGGTTATCACCATGGCGAACCAAAGGCGCGAGTGGCTCTTTGGAAATGAGGTGATTGAGAATCACGTGCTTAGAGGAGTCTGGTAGCGTTGAACGCCACGACGCCAGTTGGCTCACATCGGTCGTAAAAGCATCACACCGACCTGACTTGTACGCATTGAAGGCTTCCTTTTTTCCCTCAAAAACCACCGCTTCTAGCTTGATGCTATTGGCTCGCGCAAAGTCGGTCAGGTTGAGTTCTGTGGTTGTGCCAGTCGTCACACACACTGACGCCCCATTAAGTTGCAAGGCGTGCTTGATGCCAAGCTGTTTATTCACCATAAAACCTTGACCGTCGTAATACACAACTTTAGTAAAATCGACGCCCTCTTTGGTGTCGCGTTTCATTGTCCATGTGGTGGTTCTTGAGGTCATGTCGACCTGGCCAGAAGCCAATGCGACAATTTTCTGCTTCGACGCTAGCGGAACAAATTTCACTTTTTCCGCATCACCGAGCACCGCGGCAGCGACTGCACGGCAAATATCCACATCCAGCCCCACCCATCGCCCACTGCTATCAGGGTTGGAAAACCCAGGTGTACCTTCACTGACTCCGCATGCCAGCTCGCCTTTCTTCCGAATATCGTCGATTGTTCCAGCTTGAACAAAACCCGATCCGAATACTGCTAGAGCGGCTAATGCACTCCATACCTTCCTTGTCACCATAAATCCTCCATTCGTGTTCATGGCATACAGGGGACTTACCCTGTTTATCCAGTGTATGGAGTCTTATGGAGAAGAAATATTGGGCAGAAGTAGAAAATAAAAGAGGCATTGGTTATAGAACCTCTTCCGATTAATCCGAAAGGAATACGACTTTCGACAGCGCATAGAAAATAAACTGGGGGCAACAGATATATGCCGCCCCAATTACTGACGAATACACGCTATCGAACTTGAGGGTTAACAGACAAATATGGCGCATCTATGTTGAAAGCGGTGGGTCCAAACGCTTGTAAAGCGGCTTCCGTTCTCATAATTTCCGGAACCGCCACCGCCATGACGATAACACGCTGTCCATAACGTAACGTCTCATTAGTGATGGGAATACAGGTTTCCGCATCCAAAATCGTGATGATATCAGGCACAATCGCCAGTATTTGCTCCCCTTGCTTCGCCAGTAAGTTTTCGTTTTGGAACGAAATCGAGCACCGCTTCGCATTCGATGTGTTTTGTATGGTGACCGAGCCTAATGTAAACCCTGCTTGCGTCTTTCTATCTAAATCGACCACCTTTCCAGAAAACAACGGCTTTGCATACTGGTAATCCGTCGTCGCTAAATATTCGACCAAACGCTCAAATGGATCGTATCCCCCTCGCCTTGTATGGTGGATGATGTCTCCAATCGCTTTCGCCATAGTGAGCGTCCTTTTCACCGCCGTGCGCTTTACGTCTGTACCATTCATTGGGTAATTCGCAAAGTAACCCGTGCCGCCAAACGTTGTGGTTATGCTTCTGGCAATTCGCTCCATTTGAATATTGTCGTCGGTTAACACCGTGGCCACATCCCCTTTTTCATTGGCTAAGCCAAGCGGCGTACCTTTAACACCATTTACCGAAAAGGTTTCCATTTGCAGTTCTGGAAATGCTCGACCTTGTCCGTCGGCATCCACCACGGGAATCCCCAATTGGGCAGCAACATACAGTGGAATCGTGGAATTGATTCCCCCCACCTCAGTAGGCATAGTGGCGTCCGCCCGCTTGCCGAGTTTTTCTTCCACCGCTTTTAATGCTAAAACGGGCTCCTTTCCCGAAGGGATTTTTTCCAACAATACCGTGGGGGCACCTATCATCGCCGTTGGGATCACCAAAGCTTCGTCGTGAAGAGAATCTGGGTCAATAATCTCTATGCATTTGCCCTGTGAAAGCACTTTCTTCACCATGAGCCCACCAATGTACGGGTCTCCCCCCCCACCAGCACCAAGAAAGGCAGCGCCCGTACACAATGCATCGACATCTTCAATTTTTAGTTTCATTAATTTAAGCCTCGATTAAATGGGAAGATTGCCAACCGCTTTGACTCTTAATCGGGTTGGATTGCCGGGTAGATAACTGATGGGAATGAGCTCGACTTCGATAATGGATGTGCTTGAAGCCGTTGCCCCAGCCGTAGTGGCATGATCGCACGCAATCTGATGCGCTCGCTCTAGCACTTCCTCTCGATTCTGGGGCGTAATCGAAACGACTTGTTCATACTCGCCAGAGACTTGGGCAATCGTTGCACCCACCGCATTCGCCACCGACGCAAACGGAGGATGAATCACCTCGCTGACACTGCTCACAGGCCAATCGACCAAAATGGAGCCACCTCCAACCACCAGAAGGGGCAAGTCTCTCGCTTCTGTTTTCATCTTTTCTACCGCGCCGTCAATGTGCTTGATCATCGCACCCCGAGCGGCTTTGATGGTCTGTTCAGAAAGGTGCGTAACGAGCTGAATATCCCCCACGTTTGCCCAGCCACCCGCGACCGCAATATCCGTAGCAGTAAGCGTTTCTCCACCAAAGCAGAGGGCTTTTTCTGTTAACTCATAGCCAACCGATTCCGGTCCAACAGCAGAGCCCTCATTTTTGACCATAGATCCTCCGCCTAAACCTACCGCCAAAATATCGGGCATTCGAAAATTCGTTTTCACCCCACCAACATCGACAAAATGGGTGGATTGACGTGGAAACCCTCTTCTCAACATACCGACGTCCGACGTTGTCCCCCCGATATCCACCACCATGGCATCTTCTATTTTTGCTAGATAGGCTGCCCCACGCATGGAGTTAGTGGGACCAGAAGCAAATGTAAAAACAGGATATTTTTCAACGATATCGGGTCGCATCAAGGTGCCATCATTTTGGCTAATGTATAAGGGAACGTTTAACCCTAAGTCTTTAATGGCTCGGCTAAACGCGCTGACAACATCTTTGGCGAGCTTGGCTAACGATGCATTGATGATGGTGGAGTTTTCGCGGGGTAAGAGACCAAACTGCCCTAACTCTCCAGACAAAGACACTGCAACGCCGGGGATTTCATTTTGTATTATTTCTGCTGCTCTTTGCTCCATCGCCCCATTTATCGGTGCAAAAACGGAACTTATCGCCACCGAAGTAATGCCACACTTTCGCATTTTCTTGGCTGCTTCCGCGAGGGCGATTTCATCAAGCGGCGCAATTTCAGAACCGTCAAACTCATACCCGCCTCGAATTTCGTAGCATTGGTTCCCTATGGCTTGGGTGAGATCTTCTGGCCAGTCGCTCATGGGGGCAATGGCGCTCGCTGCAGGCAAGGCGAGGCGCACTATACCCACAGGCAGAAGTGAGCGGCGCTCTATCACGGCATTGGTAAATTGAGTCGTCCCAATCATGATGCTGTCAATATCCGACGCATGAATGCCTTTGGATGTCATGGCGGTGGTGATCGCGGACACGATTCCTGAATACACATCTTTTGTCGTCGGAGATTTAAACCACGAAATCACATTGCCTTGTTCTAAAATGACTGCATCGGTGTTTGTCCCACCGACATCTACTCCAATTCTCATTTTTTCACCTCTCCCTTTCGACTCCGTAAATCAAGCATCTGAAAGTATGATGACCGCACTGTGCTCATCCCAATACACCGACACTTCATCATCCTTTTTTAAGCCCGTCAGCTCAGCTCGATTCGGCACTTCCAATATCAAATTGTGCTTTTCGCTCGTTACTTTGTAGCGCTTCAATGCCCCCTGATAATCCTCACCTGAAATGGTTCCCTTCAATTTAGGTTGCTCATTGGTATTATTCGGAAACAGGCGAAGCAGCTCAGGTCGCAACAGCAAATGGTGGCGAGTGTTGTTTGGAATTTGGTCGCTCCCTGAATATTGAGCCAACATCTCTGCACCCTCGCCCAAATTCACCACATATTGGTCACCTTGCTTTTCGACCACAGTGATCTCGAGTAGGTTTGAGTTGCCAATGAATTCGGCAATGAACCTTGAAGAGGGCATTTCATAGATTTCCTCAGGGGTGCCCACCTGGAGCAGTTGCCCTTCATTCATCACAGAAATACGATCAGACATCGTTAATGCTTCCGACTGGTCATGCGTGACATAGATTGTTGTAATGCCTATCGCACTCTGGATCTCTTTGATCCAATATTTCATCTCTTCGCGCATTTTCTTGTCTAATGCCGAAAGCGGTTCGTCTAGAAGCAAAATTTCCGGTTCAATCACGAGCACTCGGGCTAACGCAACACGTTGCTTTTGCCCACCAGAAAGCTCTCTTTCATAACGCTCTCCAAACCCTTCCAAACCCACTTGTGTGAGTGCGTGATTCACCTTCTCATGGATGATTTCTTTCTTGATTTTCCTTTCAACAAGACCAAAAGCAATATTGTCGAATACCGTCATGTGAGGAAAAATGGCGTAATTTTGAAATACGATGCCAATGCCTCTCTCTTCGGGGGGAAGATGGGTAATATCTCTCCCATTAATCAAGATCTGGCCGTCAGTCGGTTCTATAAACCCCGCGATCATCCGCAATGTGGTGGATTTTCCGCAACCAGACGGACCCAACAGTGAGAAAAACTCACCTTTCTCAATACGGATATTGGTATTAGAAACGGCGGTTGTTTTCCCAAACGTTTTATTGATTGATTTCAGTTCTACAAATGACATTTGCTGCCTTTTTACATACGTTCAAAGCCGTGGCTCACTCAAGTTCCAATGTCGGAAATGAACCAAGTGAGGGTATGATTAAAAACGAGCAAAAGTTCCGGTTCACTCGTTCTCAATCCATGCTGTCAGTCAAACAATCACAAACCGTAGATTTCATTCAATCGGTCGGTGATCTCGAGTTTGTTTTCAACAAAGAAATCCCAATCCGGCACCCAGAACGCCTCTGTCGCGGATTCGGTATTTTCTACGCCAGCGGTCGCTAATGATTGGGTAATTTTGGCTTTTGAGTTGGTCGGACGCCAAAGGAACTTATCGCCAAACGCTTCCAAAAACGCGGGATCTAACGTGCGGTTCATTAACGCAAAAGCCAGCTTCTTCTGCATTGGGTTCGAGTAGCGGCTGATGGTTTTGGTTTGGGTTAAAATGGGGTGACTATCCCATTCATAAATATCAACAGGAACGCCTTTTTCTTTCAGAGACAACGCTTCGCCTTCAATATGAACCGCAATATCCACTTCGCCGCGCTCCAACAAAGACAGCATATTGAACGTAAACTCACTGACTTTCATGGGCATGCCTTCTTTGATGGCTTTGAATGCCGCTTCCATGTCGTATTGGTCTTTACCGAACTCTTTCGCACATGCCATAAACCAGCAATGCATCAAGCCATTTTCGGTTCCATAGGTACCACGCTTATTGGCAAATCGGCTCAACCAGAAGTCGCGGAAAGAGGTCACTGGATCCCCTCTGTCGGTTCGGTATACATAGACATAAGGCTGGTAAGCCCAAGTCACCCCCGCACCACTTGCAAACGCAAATTTCCAGCAATCCCGTGCATTAGGGACATTTTCGATGATTTCATCCACCGATAGGAAGTAATCGCCGGCCTGTTTGGTTTGAGTTAAGTTCGGTAAATTCCAGTTTGCGATGTCGTAGACGGGATCCTTTTCCCCTTGAGTTACAAACTTAGGGAACCATGGGAACGCACTGTCCCAATTGATTTTGCAGTTAAAATCTTTTTCAAACTGATCCGTTAGACCAGCTCGGACGAACTCCTCCCATCCTCCGCCCCACTCTCCTATGTTGAGTGTCGCACCACCAGCATCAAACACTTCACCTTGGTACTGGGCGTCCTTCGACCAAGCGTGGTTGATGTAAAACGTTGGCAGTGCAGAAACCGCACCTATCGCTAGCCCTTTTTTGAGCGTATCTCGGCGAGATGGATCAAATTTTTTGTCAGACATATCGTTAATTCCTTTTAAATGAAAGTGTTGTTTATTGACGTTCCATCAATCGCCGGAGGTTAACCAGCCGATTTGTCAGCAACACCGAGGCTATGACGACAACAATGGCAAAAATGCCGGCTGCCGCCGCAGAGGGATCAAACTTGTAACGAAGTGAGTTATACAGCGCAATGGGAAGTGGCTCGTTGTTAGGCGTCGATAAAAAGAGCGACACTTCAAACTGGCCAAAACTCACGATAAACGCAAAGATGGAGCCAGCTTGTATACCTTGCGATATGTTCGGCAACGTCACTCGACGAAAGGTTCGCCATGGGGATGCGCCTAAGCTTCTTGCTGCGTCATCAAGAGACGCATCATAAGAGGCCAACGCCGCGCCAACGGTGCCAATCACATAAGGAATAGAGTAGAGAACATGGCCAATCCATAGCCCCCACACGGTACGAGCCATTCCCAGCTGCGTTGATATATAAAAAGCATAAAGAGCATACCCGACGACAACACCTGGAAGCACAATGGGGGATAAGAAAAATGCTCTCAGTGCCGAACGCCCAATAACATCGCGCCTAGCCAAAAAGAGAGCGGCTGCCGTACCAAACAGAGTGGCAACGATCATGGTCATGAACGCCAACTTGAACGAAAAGAAAAACGCAGATAAATATTTCTCTGATTGCAGGAATGATATCACCCAGCGAATCGAGAGCCCTTTGGGTGGGAACGTTAGAAACTCTCCCGCGGTTAACCCCGATAATACGACAACCACAATGGGCATGAGCAGATAGCAAAAACCGAATATCGCCAGTGCTAGCATAGGTAAAGGTATGACACGTCCCATTACGCTAACCCTCCTGTTTTTTGGTTACTGACACGCAAATAAACCCCAACAGCAATGGCACACAAAACAAATAACACTACAGATATCGTGGCACCAAACTGGAAGCGAGCGCCTTCAGCAACTTGCTGAAAGATATGGATGGGAAGTACACCGACACGGAATCCTCCCATCAAAGCGGGCACGATGTATGAAGAAATGGAAAGCGCAAAGATAAGGAGCGATCCCGACAAAATACCAGGCATTGAAACAGGTAACGTGACTCGCCAAAACGTTTTGACTCTGCTGGCACCTAGAGAGCGGGCAGCTTCTTCTAGAGAGGGGTTGATGCCTTTAATGACCCCAACGAGCGTTAAAATCATAAACGGCATGGAAAACTGGACTAGCCCTAAAACCACGCCCAAGAAGTTGTACATAAAGGCAACGGGGGACTGGTTTTCTATCAACCCTAACCCCATTAGGAAATTGTTGATGAGCCCATTATCACCAAAAATAACCATCATCCCGTAGAGCCTGATCACCATATCCAACTGCATGGACACCAAAACCAATATAATGAGAAACGTATTCAGCCGAGGGTTTCGGGTTTTGGCGATAACGAATGCCATCGGATAGGCGACGACAACCGTTATGAATGCCACGATGATCGCAAGGGAAACTGAACGACCCGCCGCCATGATGTAATTCGAACGTTGAAAGAAGCGGAAATAGTTGTCCAACGTAAAATCGGCAATCACTGCGATTTGCCCGACTTTTTGAGGGTTAAATGACGTGGCAAACATCAAACCAACAGGGATAACAAAGAAAAGAAAGAAGAACACAATGAGAGGGACAACAAGCAGCCATTTACGCGATGTGTTCTTTAGCGTGCCACGCTTTACGTGATGGCCTGCCATTACCTGCTCTGGCTGAGAACCGGTCATACCGACTTCCTCGCAAACTTATCGCGAATCAAGGGCCAATCATCAAACCCTTTAATGGGTTTAACGTCAGGTGTTGGAAAATGGGATAAGCGATCCACGTCATTTTGGTCGGGATTTTCAACCAGCGATTTGGCATAAAGAATGGCGGTGGGCAGAGGATCCACCACGTTTGATGGAGCGATGCCTAGCTTCTGAGCCAAAGGTTCAGCCAGCCCAAGCATGCCTGTACAACCAAACAGAATAGCATCCACTTCACCACTCTCTATCAGCGGTTTAGCGGCGGCGGTTGACGCTTTCAATGTCTTATCTGGCGCGCTGTCCAAATCCAAAACGTTGACCCCGATGCCGAGTACGTCCACCAATTTGTCTGATAACCCGTGCATGGCTCCCTTTGACAAAAAGGCTCTCTTTTGTCGATCCAGCACCGTAACAATGGCAAATTTGCCATGTTGTGCAGCGTGAAAGAAACCACACTCTCCAGCACCAATCACGGGTATAGAAACCGACTCTCGAGCCGCCTCCAATGCGGGATCCAACATGCAATCGATGATCACCACATCAGCACCATCCGCTTCTGCGCGAATGGCTTCTTGAACCACACCAGGACTTGCAAGCACTTCGTCCAATGCGGATTCAACGGATACTGGACCAAGCTCTATCTGGCCTTGCGTAATACGGCAGCCCTGAGGGGTCAATCGTTCAAACACATCTGGGCGACGAAAACCTACTGTGGTAATCGGTGTGACGATTCGGATCTCTATCATTCCTTTAGCTCCTTAGCACGTATCCCTTGCACTAAGTTTAGATTGATTCAAACCTATCGACTTTCCAATTACCCATATGGGTGGTTGTACAAAAAATAATCACCACTATCGAATCATATTCAGCTCTCGAGCTCGATACACCGCTCGCATGCGATTATCAACTTGCAAGTACCGATACAGATCTTTGAGGTGATATTTTATGGTGTTCACACTCACTCCCATGATTTGCCCCATCTCTTTGTACGAATACCCCACTTGCAATAACTCCAAATACTGAACTCTCAACTGTTCATTTTTATCCAACACCGGAGAAACAGAATCCTGAGAATGAGAGCCAACAGGGTGGGAAAGCGACCAATAGTGGTTCAGCTCGGATAGCCTTGTCTTCAAGGTAGAATGACGTTCAATAACCACATACTTCCCATCCAACGCACTTTGGACAATGGGCTTGGCTTCATCGCCTTCATCAATAATAAATCGTTGGAATTCTTGGTGGCTCAACAATCGTATAGCAGAAGTCAATGTCGCGACGGAATAGGTATATTGCTTCATTCTCCAATGTGCAGTGGAACGAATCACCCTCATTTTGGCGAGCGCCAGCAGCTGCCCACCTCGAATGGCAATGTCTTCCATTTTTTCAGTGATCTCATGCGCCTCTCGAGGGTGGTTAGAGCGTACTAACCAGCGACTGACGGCCACCATCACACTACCACTGTGCACGCCCCACTCAGATTGATTTATTTGGTCAAAACGAAAGGGATTAATATTCAGTGAACCTAAAATGTCTTTGGCTTGGTTCAGTTCATTGCTCAACGTCAGTATGTGTACCCGCTCTAGAGCAATGATTCGAGACAAGCGTGGCACTTTTCGATGTTCGGCATTCAATTCACAATGAGCCGTTGCCGTTAACGCCCCAGGTAACCCTTTTAATGCGAAAGCGAGTCGAATTTTAATTCGGTAGGCGGCGGCCAGTACGTCAAGCCAAGCATCATCATTTTCGACATCTCGCAATCCTTGGTTGAGCAAGGCTTCGGCTCTGTCCAGATTGTTGCTTTCATACGCAACTTCCGCTTGGAGTACATAGCTTATCGAGCGTAGAGAAGAATTTTCCACTTCCATTCCAGAAGAGTGACTCAAGTACAATGCATTCAGCTGTTTTTCCAGCTCATAATACTGCTCTGCCGCCCCTTCTAAATCCCCTCTTAACAATTTGATTTGCCCTAGGTAAACATACAGATGTAACGAACCAAATTGGGCCTTGCCTCTTCTGTAATACCTGATCGCATTTTGTGCATACTCTTGAGCTTGGTCGAGCAACCCATTCTGCATGGCGGACAAAGATAAGTGGTTGAATGCCATACCTAACCCAACCATGTCGTTGCTCGGTAAATGATCCAGCACCCACAGCAACGACTGCCGATCGGCATCGGTTGAAAGCCCATCTTCGTATGCTCTGATATGTGCACCAATGAGAACCAGCTCGCATTGCCAATGGATCGGAGAAACATGCCTATCGCGAGGTTCGTCATAGCGTTTGTTGAAGATTTCGCGAGCCTGACTGACATTCCCATGCTTTGCCAAGACAAAAGCGCTCGTTAACATTTGCTGAGGGTGAATCGTTGGAATTGACGCCACTTGATCCAATATAAAGCGGGTTTCTTTTGTCGCCACGTGGGTTAAGAACAAACGCCAATTCTCAGGTGTTTTTCTAACCTGCTCGTCCTTTTTTATTTGGTTGTGAGTGCCTTTAAATTCTTGAACTTTTTGACGAGCCAACCCGACGGGAGTTTCTTTTACACTGCCTAAACCAAGATCCGTTCTCTTACCATCGAGTGTGATTCGAAGTATCCATGACTTCCTTCCCGATTTTTTCACCACAAGGTACAAGCCGTTGCCATCTCCATACCTTCCAGGCTTGTCGACTTGGTTCACATAGCTATCGGTTAGCTTCCCTTGCAACGCCATATCCTTCACCGCTCACAAAATGTAACAACCTTGTTACCACATTGTTACCACACTTAGATCGAAAGAAATATAAATAGAACGCATTTTGGAGCAATAACCTAATCAAAGTTTGGAATAGCGCTGTAACATTTCTCAAACTGACTTGATTGGCTGACGATGATGTCAGATTCGAAAGGCTGTTCTCATCTTGCACTAGACCCACACCACGAAATACAAAGTAAATCCATGAACCTCAATGTTTCTCATCGTTCGATCTACCAAGGCAGAATTAACTCACTGTCGTTAATACCATTTATGTTGTCTTAGAGTGTGTGTTGAATTTTTCCCTTACTCAGTGCCCACGCTAATTTTTACCCCCTCATTTGGGGGGGATGCAAAACCGTCTCACAGCGATAGTCTTTGTTGTGAACATGTTTCAGCTATGACGCATAACTAGGGTCTGTTGATCTTTCGAGATGATTTTTGCAGCAATTTGTGGGTTATTTATACAAGGCAGAGCTTATTCGGTGTAGTCGCTCTACATCAATAGGCGATAACGCAGTAGAAATAGGTCACAAATGCTGCCCGAAGGGTTCGCTTCTATGCACTTTACTCTTTGTTGCAAGGTATTTGCTTAGAATGACTAGGCTACACACCTTGCGCCGCGATTAAAATGCATAGAAGTCGAACAAAATTTAACCGCGAAAGATCAACAGACCCTAGAAATATACCAACAACTGGACAACTCAAATCAATACAAATAGACAGAAAACGTTTAAGGATGAACCTATGAGTAAGTTAGTGGCTACTACTCTGACAGCTAGCATATTTATGCTAGTAGGGTGTTTTGGCGATGACAATAATAGCAATAGTGACAATCATGGTAAGACTGTATCAAGCAGTCTTAGTGGGCGTGTTGCTGATGGGTACCTAGCAGGGGCAACCGTCTGCTTGGATACCAACCTGAATATGGTTTGTGACGCGCTTGAACCATCTGCTATCTCAAATAGCGAAGGGCAATATAACCTCAAAATATCGAGTGAATAGGCGAGCAAATATCCTGTTATTGCAATCGTGACTCCGGATGTGACCGATAAAGACACCAACGACTTTGTCGCCAACGCTTACACTTTGGTTTCACCACCCGGTTATGCCCAATTTATTAGCCCAATTACGACATTGCTTGCCCTTTCAGCGCAGGATTACTCCACCGAATCACTGGCAACCAGCGCTTCCATTCTTCGCACCAAATTAGGGGTATCTGACGAAGTCGATTTGTACAGTGACTTTATCGCTGCGCAAACGAACAATGGCAACAGCGACAGTTATAAGAAAGTACATAACGTCGCCCAGTTAGTGGCACGCAAGCTGGGGCAGCACCTTACTAGCTTCAACAATGGTGACAACGAAGGAGAGATTGATAAAACGAAGCTGGTTGTCGCGGTTGATTCCGTTAGTGAATCTGTCTCAGAACTGGCCGAACTTGGGGATCTCAGTGGTTTTAATGCGGATGCCATTGCTCAATCCAAATCGGCTGAGTGGAATGATGATGTTAAAGATATTGTTCCTTCCGAGAAGTTTGCTCAAATTGAAAATGAAAGGTCGCTCCCTACCGCGCTAAGTGGCGGTGTCTACCAATTTATCGATGTTGACGGCAATAAAACGGATTTCATCACCGTTAAGTTGGATGTAACAGACGAGGGTTACGGCAACAACAAGACTATCGCCGTCATCAACACCAATGGGGATACTTATACCTTTGAGCCCACAGATAGAAGTGATGTTGACCTCGACTTCGACGGTCAAGTCGCGTTTGTGAAGACGTTAGCCGGAGACACTTTAGTCAGCGATACATACACTTTTTCCTTGACCAAAGGAGAAAGTGACTCCCTTGAGTTATTTAAAGATAGCTACGTACAACCCACGTTAGAAAGTTATAACAACAGTCTACTCAGTGCCGGTATCTCTCGGGTTTATACGCCTTTCAATGAGACATTTCTCTCCTTTCCGGTAGAAGATGATGAGCTTTTCTACCAAGCCTTGTTATTGGATGCTGACGACAACGTGATTTACGAAGGGCGAGTAGAACAAGGGCGAAGTGTTGTTTGGAATGATAAGCTCGTTGAAGTACAGACAGCCGCCAAACTGTTGGTAAAAGCGTCCGATGGCTCCAACCACCGTGATAGTCACTATACAAGAGAACTGTTTAAAACCGCGTTGACAGAACCGGAAGACACACCCTTCATAGATTTCGCACGTACGTATTTCCGCAATGCTTATGACGTTTCTTCTAGCAAATCCAAACAACGTTATGTTTTCCAATTCAATGCTGAACATGCCGCTGAGGAAAATGCGTCCACCTTGGTAAAAAAAGTCAATGCGTTCAAAATTGAATACTTTAATCCTAATACATCGAGTTACGTAGAAGTGCTCAGTGCCAATGTGCAGGATTCAATATTTGAAGAACTAGGGAAAAGCGCAGAAGCTGAGCAGAATGATTACGATTTGTGGTACCAACTAGACAACGATGGATCTGTGACTTATTTGGATGCCTTCTTCCAAGGCGATACGTCTACCGCTGAAATGGCGGTCGGTACGTACCGTTATTCTGTCACCGATACCAAAGGAAAAACATTCTACAGATATGACTATTATGGTGGGTTATCAGCAGGGTTTCCTGAATTAGTCGTAAGCAGTTTTAAAGCGAAGGAACTCAACGCTGACTGGTATCAATTGTCCATCGATTCGGCTGAAGGAGGTGACGGTTCGCTAGTGTACGAATTTCAGTTTAATGTCCTCTACCAAGGTAACGATGGAGAAGATCACAACTATCTGTTTGGTTTGGATAGACAACGAGAGCCCATCGCTTTAGTGAAGAAACAAACACTCGAAGATGCTATCGCAGAATTTGAAGAGAAACGTGGTGTAGAAGTGGATGAAGTTTTGGTTGATGTCTCCATCTTCGACGGAACGAAATCTTACCAAATGGACAATATATTTGAACATAACGTTCCCCTTCTCCAATTTATTCTCAACAAATTGAATCAAAACATCAGCTTTGGGCCCAGCAATCCATGCACCTTCCGTAACATTACTAATGGTGTTTTGTATATGAAGTACGGCATCGCACAGCTTGAATTCGCTGGCGAGCAATTCTAAAAAAGGTTGAAAACCTTGCTGATGGGTAGGGGCCTGATAGAGCAAGTCGATTAAGTGGCTAAAGCGAAATAAAGAATCCTTTCTTATGGTCTCCGCCATATTTGTTTTTCCTCCTCAATGGTGTTCACCAATGAACTGCGTTACCAACGCATGATTATTGGAAAGCAGTTCACATGCTCAAATCCTAGTTACTGATAATGTACGCATTATATTGCACAGATTCTGTTTTAAAAATGAGACTTTATGTGTCTTGATTCTTAGAAGGGATATAGAAGTGGTGGAATATTGGGGTTAAGTAATCAGTGCTCTACTATCAAAAGTTGCCAGCAACACAAATAACACTTCGTCAAGTATGGTTAGCCGTTTCATCGTAATTAACCGAATTTGCCATATCTTCACACCATCGCAATGGAAGATATGGCAACAATGGCGCTATGCCACGTAAGATAGTGGGCTGTAGTTAGCCATAGATTGGTATGCGGTCTCAAATGAGGTGTCTGAGCCACTGCAAATGACGTAAGCTGTAAAATCCAAGTTAGACGAACAACCGTCATGAACGTCTCCGATGTTGGAGACTCGCTTGAACTCGGTATCCATATTTGCCAGTGCAGGCAATGGATACAACGCATTGACTTTGCCTACACCTTTTGGGTAAACGAGATAAAATGCGTCCAACATACCTTGAGTTTTACGCTCTAGCAATCGACCAACCTGGATCTCAACATCTAGGTTTAGGAGGTTAACACCCGTTGCTTTTTCGTACATTCGGGTAACCAGCATGCCAGGTGGTCTTGCACCCGACTCAAGGAACACAAGCTCGCCATTTAGTGTGACAAATACTTCAGTATGGTACACCCCATTCCCAGCATTTAGTGCCCTGAGTGATTGTTCTGTAAAACGAATCAGACGACGTCTCAGATCGCAGCCTTCTCCCATAATCTTTCCACCAAGAGGCGTCCCTGTCTGAAAATCGATGGTTGGGGCTAGGTATTCCGTGCATTCTGCGAAAACCGTTTCTCCTCCAAACAAGGCAATATCGCAATGATACAACTTCCCTGAAATGTACGTTTCTGCTTCATACAGGTTCAGCGCATCTTTGACTGCGTCTTTGGCGTTCGTAAAGTCGTGCTCATTCTCGATGATGTAAACGCCATTACTACCTGCTGACTCCGAAGGCTTAAAGACAAAAGGGCAACCCAATTGTTCTGCATAATACGCATACGGGAGAACCTCTTCATGAAATGAGGAAAACTGAGGTATTTGAATACCGGCTTCTGCCAGCTTGTTTTTCATCGCTACTTTGTTTCTAAACAGCTCAATATCAGGCGTATCAAATTTTTCATCACCCAATTTAAACCTGCGTCTGAGTGAGTGGGCCAAGCTAGTATTGCCCTCATCAAAACAGACAATCGAGCTGCTTGGCGTCAGATGGGAACTTTGAAGAATTCGAGAACCGAGCACCTCTAAATCGTAGGTAACTATCACACCATCATTGACCGCAACAGGCACTTCAATTACATCATCAAAATGACTTCTCAGCGAAGGTTCTAAATTTTCGAGTTCACTATCTGAGGCGATGAGAACCAACCGATGTTCTTGGATAAGATCGGCTTCGTAATTTAATTGACCAAGTTGTCGAGTGGAAATAATGAATAAGCTGTCACGCATTTGAAGTCCCTTCTTTTTTGTTTAAGTCCAACTTAGCTTGATAAAAAATCATGAATGACATTCCAGTCACCAAAAGCATTTCCAGTGCAGAGAACTCCAAATAACCAAGGACCAACATCATGATCATACAAAAGACCGGAATGATAGGGGTGAAAAGTGCCGAAACTGCTCCCCCCAGTTTTTTTATCGATAACTGCATTAAAAACAGTGGGATAATACTGCCAGTGAAGGCGGTAAACAAAATCAACCCTATCTCGTGGGAAGAAAGCTCACTGATGGTTCCCTGTGAAAACGCATAGGTTCCACAAAGCAAGCTGACCAAAATAAACCGGAGAGTCAAAACCTGAAAAATAGTCGCTTCAGCCTCTTGGTGAAGCTTGGACGTTTGCTTCATATAGATAACGGCAAACAGAGAAGAAATCATGGTTACAACGATACCAATGGCAGTATTGTTCGCATCGGACGTAGAAACAAACCCTGCAATAAGAAGTGAAGACACGAAAACCGCCAGCTTGAACAAGAAAGCCGTTTCCCTAATGCCTGTGCGTTTTCGGGATAGCAAATGCTCAAACAACGGTAAGCAAGAAAAAAATACGATTACATAGACCGTTGGTGGAACGTGCGTCATCACGTAATACGCCAGTACCGTATTCGCGAGCGTTGAGATGTTAATTCCCAGTATATCTTTCTTATTGTCTTTAAGAATTTGCAGAGTTTTCTTGCCGTTTTTCGCATCTAACAACATGAAAAACAAGCAAGACACACCATAAGTTAAAAAAGTGGAAGTGATGGGGTCAACTGACTTGACTATCTCAAACATCAAAATGAAGGAGATGGAAAATACTAGGCAAAACCCTATCGCCTCCTTGTAGTCCCAGAGCCTCATGCAACCTCCGAAACAAGCTTCGAAGATTCGCACTTAGTTAACCGAATCAAGTCATCTGTAATCTTACGAGCCTGAACCGCAGAAGAGCGAAGATAGTTCAACACCAGCAACTCGCCTTTTGCCGCCCCCCCAATCAAGTAGTAAGGCACCTCACTTTCAGGGATCTCTACACGCATGGCATCAGTATCAATAACAACCCCGCCATACTTGTTAAACTCCGCTCCCATAGCTTTGTAACTTTGTTGAAACGCTTCGGTAAGAGGCTTACTCATAATACCCGTCGCATTAATCACCCAATCATAATGCTGCCCCTCGAGAGCCTGATGCCCAACGAGCATACCCTCGCGTAACGACACAACATCGCTGACATCGCCTTTTGCCAGACGTAACATGCCAGAGCGAATCAGACTCTGCAGTTTTTTGGCATTCTGGATAGGGAATGCGGATACGTATCGTCCGAAGAACGGTTGTGATAGCTTTTCGAACTTTGTTTTCTGGCTATCGTCCATCATCGGCCATAGCTCGTTTACTTGTTCTACAAAAAAGCCAATGGCTCGTTGCCAGTTGTTATCACCTGATTCACACAACTGAATATCCGCATCCAATAACAAAGCACCATCATCACATTCTGAGTTTTCAATCGTCTCCACAAATGACTCAAGCTTAGTAAGGAGCGAGTCAATGTTGCTGTCGTCTTCTGCAATGATTCGCTGATCGGGTTCAATGAGCAACGCATCTCGAACACTTGGCAATTTTCCAGATCTCGAGACCATGGTGATGTTGGCACCTTTATTCCCCAGCGCAACCGCAACATCAATTGCAGATAGCTTGCTGCCAATCACCAATACGTTGTCCTGCGGTTCGATTTGGTCGATAAACGTCGTTTCAGGGTAAGGGTTTGAAATGTAGGAATCTGAAACTTGTAAGTCTTCTCTTGGCTCTACTTGCTCTACGCCTGTCGCGTTAATAAGAGCGTCAAACTGATGCTGAGAGCCGGTACTATCCTTAACAGTGAATGTACTGCCATCCCAGCTAAATGAATCCACCGAGCGGGGAATCACTTCTGTGGTGCAGCCAAACACACTCACAAAGCTTTTTGCTTGATGAAACCTATCTAGGCAGTACTCACGAACCATACTTCTTGGCACAAAATCGGTCGCTGTAATACCTTTATCCTGATACTTAACGGATGTCCACTTATAGAAATCCATCAGATCCTGATAAGACAAGGAAGTCACACCCACACTCGTGTTAGTGAGTGTACTTTCCGATGGCGAAATGAATCCAGAGCTGTTCATTAGACCTAGTGGGTCAAAGAGCGTGATGTTTTTCAAGTTGAAATGCTGGCTGCGAACCAGCTCCATGTACACAGATACGGCACTTGGACCCGCACCTATGATTGCGATTGATGTGATTTTTTTCATTTTATAGTGCAACTGACTTTATTAGTTTTAAGGCGCGCATTATGCACACAAGCACATTACAATCAATTGCAATTAAAGAAATTAAGACCGCATTCATAATTCATGCTGTTCAGAATGGAATATTGGACATACACACTCAAGTTACCGTATAGCTCTGGGTGCAGCGACAAAGTCTTAGAAAAGAAAGGAGCAACTTGGAGTATTGTTGATTCATACCTGAGTCCTTTTCTAAATAAGGTTTTTTAGCCACTATCCTGAACTTTCATCCTGATAAGAAAAACCTTCATAGAGTGCCTTATACTTTTGTTCCTTTGTTTAAGGTTTATTTGCTAACAATAATTCTTCCGCCTCCTGGTAGTTTTTCCTCCCAGCCGCACGATGCTACAACGCTGTGTCCTCTTTCACTGAGATTCATCATGATATTACCTACTGCTTCGAGGTATAGGTCAAAAAGCATATCAACAGTATTTACAATTTCTACTGTAAATCCATAAGCTAAAAATCCGTCATCAATGTTGTGACAAGCAGACGAGCCTAAATCGTTGCGCTTAACATCCAGCTCTAGCGCATTCGTCAATACCGTATCAATCGATACGGTACCATCTACGATCCTGCTTACATGAGTGATTAAGTCAGCAAGCTCTACATTAGCATCGACAAAAATCTTAGTGTAAAACTTCATTTTCTATAAAATCGGTAATGCACCCAGCACAGAACGAGCGTCTGCGATGAAGATCAAATAACCTTCACGTTCAGCTTTAACTTGCACAATACTTATTTCTTTAGCTGAAAGCTTGACATCGGACACTTGGTTCATCAATGCCTCAAAAGCATGCATGTACGCTTCATCTTCATTTTTCAAAATGCGACGTTGAATATCCAACCTACTTGAATAGACAGATTCAAACTGACCTATTGGCAATACAGCGCTGCTGCTGAGCTCACTGTTTTCTTGACTCAACATAGCTACAAGATCTCTTGTGTATACCGAGTCCACTGACTCGGAATTGCTGATTTCGACAAATAGAAAGCTCTTTTCTAAATAGGGATTTTTCACCATTCTCTTGAACTACCATGTTTGGAACAACTAAGTAGCTTTGTCTGCTTTAATGTCTTGGCACATATCCCAAACTTGTACACCATAGATGTCTGACTGCGGGATCTTCTTATCCCCTTCCGTGGTTTTTTCGTAAATATTAACTTCGTCAAAGTTACGATTTTTCTTGCTTGCATGTGCATAAGGCTTTCATCAACATCTAAAGAGTAAAAAATGATAAATTTTCCATCTTTCCTTCCAAGGGTGACGTCTTTATACCCTCCAGATTTTTGCAACTCTTAAAACGCCGTATCAATAAACACCAAACCTGATTCGAAATTCCTTCATTCAAATGTGCCTGAGCCAATCGCGCCAACCTCATGAACAATGAAGCTTCTATTCGTTAAATCCTCTTCAAATTCATCCCAATGAATAAATTCCAACTGACATAATTTGTCTACCCCAAGAGCCCATTCATCCTTGAAATGTAGCTTCACACTGAAGCCTTCAATGTCCTCACCTTCAAACTTTATATGGCAGAGTAGAGGGGATATTTTCACATTGTTCTTTCTTCCATTTTTAAACAAACTCACTTTTGCCGTGTATTTCATATCTACTCCACATCACTATAACGGCGGTTTCACACCTAATGAATCAGAGCAACTATATTGGGAAAACGCTAAAACCGTGACCAGTTTCAGTTGACCACTACACGCTCATATGGACTCCTTTGAACTGCCAGTTCTATCAAGGAGACCATTTTCACATCAATGTACGGCAATACGGCAGAGCCTTGTCAAGTAACACTTCCAGAGGCAGTGGTTTACCAAGTTTGAATTAACATGTGCAATCAAAGCATGAGCCATAATAAAACCAATATGAGATAAAAGTTACGTTCAAAAATATTGCCACAATCAATAAGTAACGAGTACAACCTTGGACATCATGCAAACCAAAAAATAAAACAAAGATAATGGAAAAGCACGAAGGGGCTATCATGTAGATGGCAAAAACAGGTACTCCAGCACCACATAAAAGTGGAACACTAGCAAGATACACAACATAGGTTGTCAGCAGCACACTAACTAGTGAAGCAGAAAAAATCAGGGCTTTTTTAATTTTCAATAATTTACTCACTCTCAGAAACCTACTCTAGCCCAAATTCTTTTATTTCTCTCGCAAGCTGCTGTCTGCGCGAGTTACCTTCCTCTCCAGATGGAGCATAATAAAAGTGACCATCTTGTTGCGACATTTGCTCAATTAACGTTGGGACTGATTTTATTAACTCATAATCCGACATCCCTGCATATATAGGATCTCCTTGACCAATTAAGTCAATAATATGAATATTTCCAATGTTTTCATGATTATTTAAGGCGTCAACCAGGTCTTGATTAATAGGAGCCCCTATCAGCACTACATTATCCACCTTTTGCTCAGAAGATGATGCTATCGTCAAAGCTGTCTGAGCAGCGACAACAGAACCATGCGAATAGCCAACAAAGTTGAGTTGTTCACCCTCAGGGAGAGATAGCTCAATCTTACCTTGCATTCGACTGTACTCATTTGCTCCCCTGTCATTATTTCTAAGAACAATCGTTCCAGCATCAGTAATCATATTTCCAGTAGATGCGTATTGAGCGGTTGCAGCCTTCACGTTGGAAATACCAGCCCCAGCCAACTCAGTAACCATGCTGTCTATGTAACCTCCGTCAACACCTGCTCCACCAATGAACCATGTCTCATTACCATCAGGGTCTTTCATAACAATAGGGCTATTATAACTATAGGTATACATGGCTAAGTTTTTCGGGTTATACATACCGCCATTTGTTAACTCGTTTCTATTGTTACCCAAATACTCCCCAAGTATCGGATCTGGGCTCTGCCACACGCTCGTCCTTGGATCGTAGTAACGCGCACCGAAGTAGTACAGCCCTGTTACTTCATCCAGCTCTTTACCTGTGAAGTAGTAAGGTGTTAGCTGGGTGTTGCTCTTCTCATGAACCCAAGTTTCACCGAATGGGAAGTATTCAAGGTGCTCATGCACTTCACCGTCTATATCGGTAATGTAGCTGGAGCTACCCAAGTGATCGCCGTGATAGTAGTACTGCTTGGCTTCAAAGTTGATGGAACCATTACCACCACCGCCGGAGCCGCCACCTGAACCACCACCATTACCGTTACCACCCGGGTCAAGACCCGCATCGACCATAGCTTGATAAAGCGCAGCTTCCGCCGCTTCGAGGTTACTTTGTGCCACTTTCAACGCGTTATGGGCGGCTTTTTTGTCCTTCCCTTTCGCGGCTTTGAATGCCTCTAACGATTGGTCGTAAGCCGTTTGCGCCGCTTCGACTGCCGCTTGTGCATCCAGTACTTCTTGGGGCAATGCTTCCGATGCCGTATCGGTTGTTGTCTCTGTAGTGGTCTCCGTCGTGCTGGTCGCCGTACTGTCTGTGCCAGTGATAAGTGTCGAGCTTTCATTTTCCATCACACGGGTGTGAATACGCTGGCTACCTGCATAGTAGTGCTTAGTCGCCACTTTACCCGCTCGGACGACGAGATATGCATTGATGTAACGGGTTTCGCCTTGACTGGTTGATTTGATGACACGCTCACCACCCGCATCATAGATGTAGGTGCTAGTGTGACCGTTGTCGGTTACTGTGCGAATGCGGTTTTCTTCATCCCAAACAATGTTGCGGCGCGTGCCGTTGTCATCATTCGTCCAGCCCATCTGGTTACCGTTTGCATCATAGCTGAAGGTACGGTTGCCAATGTTGCTGGCTGCGTGCGGCTGAGCAGAGCCCGCATAGTCGTATTGCCAATTGTAGCTGGTGCCTTGTAGATCATTCCAGCCCGAACCATCCAACGGCAGGCGTTCATGCAGCTGATTCTTGGTGGTGATGTTATGGATGCTGTCGTAGCTCATCGAGAGGCTGTAGCGCTCCTGATGCCCCTGACGGGATTCCCAGACCCCGCTGGCATTGACAAGTTGGTAAAGATTGTCATAGCCGAAGATCTGATTAGTTTCCCCACCAAACAGATTACTGTCTACAGGTACACTCCCAGCGTTGGTAATGCTTAGAACATTACTCATGGCACCGTAAACATAGCTGTTGTCCTGGAAGATACGGTTGCTGTTAGTTGCTGTGAGCGCATTCAACCTACGACGTTCTGCCTCATAGCTGTAGGTCATGACCGTGTCGTTACCAAATTGCATGTACACACGTTGGCCAAACTTGTCATACGTTAGGGCTTTGAGCGGCTCGTACGTGTACTCTCCCTTGGTGCTGCTCATCGCCTTAAGGCTGCCGCCACTGTCGTAATCGTGAACCAACAGTTCGCCATCTGGGTAGGTCAGCTCGCGCAGACGGTTCCAACTGTCGTAGCGATAGCGGGTTTGATAAGTCTTTGGTGCACTGCCCGTCAGCGTAGTTACGGTACGCTTAGTATGGACGATTTCACCCAGCGCGCCGTATTTGTAGTACTCGGTGCCGGAAGCATCACTGACCCGTGATAGGCGACCTGCGGTGTTATCCGAAGCACCTGGTTCACCGTAGTAATAGTTGACGTTGTTGATGGCATTGATCGGATACGTGATGCCAGACAAACGCTCGTAGTCGTAATCGTAGCTGACTGCCATACCCTGCTCACGCAGATTGGCCGTGATTTTCTGCACCACGTTACTGGCGTTGTCGTACACACTTTCGGTCAAGCCCATATCTGGGCTGTCGATGTGGGTACGACGACCTGCCAAGTCGTAAATCACGCTGGTGACATTGTTCAGGTCGTCCGTCACATTCAACAACTCATTCACCGCGCTGTATTGGTAGCTGGTGAGAATGTTAGCGTACCCGCCGATCGGGTTGTGCTGCGCGACGGTAGTGATACGGCCGCGTACGTCTTTATAGGTTTCAGACTCGTTGCCATTGGCGTCAACGCTTTGGTGCTCAAACTGCTTTGCGCCGCTGCGGTCACTGCCAAAGCCGTAGGCATTGGTTAGGGTATTACCATCCGGCAGTGTAGTGACAAGTACACGGCTCAGCACATCGTAAGACTTACGGGTTGGGTTAACCGTATCGTACTGGCTGTTGAAGGTATCGGGTGTGCCAGTGGCTTCTTCAACTGGATACCACTGCGCGATATCGCGGCCAAAGGCATCGAAATGCACTCGACCCGACGCCACCATCATGGCTGTACCTTGCCCTGTCTGACCATTGTCGATCGCCATGTCTTTCTTGGTCTGGATCACACGCATCAAACCGTCTACAAAAGTCACAGTGTCGATGGTGTCAGACTTGCCTTCGTCGAAGTGTGCGGTGGTCGCATACGGCACTGCGGCATCTGGGAAGTAGGCAAAGTCGATGGTAGTCACACCATTTTCAATCTCATACGGCGCGGCAACCGTTTCAATACGCCCTTTCGCATCAATGGTAAAGTGGATTTGCTGCGCGTTGGTGTCGGTGTTGCTCAGCGTTGCACCAAAACGATAGTCAAAGGTGCTGGATGAGGTATAACCGAAGCTGTCGGTCACGCTCGCCACATAGGTTTGTACCGTATCGTCCATCACATACGTCAGGGCGTAGCGCTCACCTTTGTGGTTTTCAGGGCGCGTCACCATGGCGAGGTTGCCATAGATGTCATAAGTGATATCGGTCGTCAGCGCGGTGGTCGCATCGGCGTAAACGCGTACTCGCTCCACACTGCCCAGAGCATTGATATCCGCTTCACGTTGGCGAAGCACATTGCCCGCCGCATCGCGCAGCACAATGGATCTTGGTGCCGACACTATCCAGTCGCTCACTAACTCGTGGTAAACCACAGTAGCTGTCCAGTCGTCAGATGTGCCTACATCACCGTGATCAGTTTGCACCACCACATTACCGTAGTCATCGTATTGGTAATCGATGCGGGTTTGCTTCTCGGCAGACCCTGTCCCTTCATAGAAGAAGGTTTCTGTCGTCACCAGTTGCGGAAAGGCTGAGGTGAAGTCGTTCTCTTTACCCAGCGCATCCAGCACGGCACCGCTGAACACGTCTTCGGTTTGGTATTGGTTAACGGTTTCGGTATAGGTGTTACCGATGCCATCTTTCATCACGCTGGTGCGCGCCAAGCCTTTTTCATAGTAGTTGTCGTTGATGTAGTCCGTTGATACAGAGCGATAGACCACGTCACCATTGGCGGTATCCAGCTCTTGTGTTGTCACGTTAGCAAAGCCATAGAAATCGCGCTCACGACGGTCATGGTAACCATCTGCGTATATAAAGCGCTGTTTCATGGTGTCGGCACCATCACCTGCGAATCCATCGTTGGTGACCACATTGCTCAGTACCCAACGGTTTTGCGGCATATCGAAGGTATTCCCTTCGCGGTGGTAATCGACGGTGAAGCTCGCTCCTAATGGACGCTGAACCGATTTCAGCAGGTTGGTGCGGCCAATAGTGCTCTTCTTCACACGCAGATCGGTTTCTTCGCTAGATTGCAGCACATCTGGATAGCCGTCACCGTTGACGTCATTAAGTGAATAATTTTCCTGAGAAGTCCCGTCATTCGAGTAAGCGCCAGCATTCATACAGATTTTGATCACTGGAACCAGTGGTGGTATTGGAATGCACACCGTGAACGATCCGTTGATGGACACGGTTTCACCACTGCTGACTTGAATTTCATTGGCGCCAGTCCAGCTCGTCCAATCGGCGAAGCCACTACCTTTGTTGATACGAACCAGAATATCTGAGCCTGTAAACTTAGCCTCATCCAGCAACCCGTCACCATTCACGTCATAGAGGGTATGAAGGTTGTGAGTTTCAAAACCGTTTTTGCTGATACCCAATTTGATACTGGCCGCACCAATGTTGATACCCAGTCCACCACCAGACGCTTCACTTTCGCCTTCTTTAACCTGGCCGAATCCCCAAGCTTCAGGCGCTGCAAATGAATAACCGAGGTTTATCTGAGCCGTACCATTGTCATAGACACGGTCAGGTAGCCCATCAGCGTTGATGTCGCGCCAGCTTATATTGGCGTGATCTTTGGTTTTGCCACTGGTGCCGGAAATACCCGCACCTGGCATAGAGGTGTTCGCATTGATCATTGCCTCTTTTACAGAGGTAGCGGTTTGGTTGTTAGCCGCATTGCTACTGCCCACACTGAAGTTACCGCCCAGTGTGACACCTTGGTTTTGTGACCAAGAGGTGCTCGGATGACCAAGACCGTTGTTTATGGCGCCAGACTCAAGCGCACCAAGCATATCGGTATACTGAACCTGAGACTCACCCACGATGTCTGGGTAGCGGTCACCGTTCATGTCGCTGAAATCCGTCAGAATGCGAATATCTTGATCGGTTTCACTGTAACTGCCACTTGCACCAAATCCACCAATAGGCACACTGCCACCTATTGAGTACCCATCAAACGATAGAGTGGTCAGTTTGTTGATGGCTCGAATGGCTTGGCTGCCATCGGTGCCTGTCGGAATTGCTGATGAAGGGGCGTATTCGTCTTCCCCAAAACGAGAGCTCGACATATTGCTTTCGTTAAGTAGCGAAAGCTCATCATACCCGCGCCAAGCATCAACCTGTGCAATAGGCAGCATCATGACAAAGATACTGTTGGTCGGATCGTAGGCGTTATCCGCCAGATTATTCTGGTCGAGGTTATTAACATCCGGAGGAGAAGCTAACGCATCCGTCAGCGCATCATCCAATTTGAGTTCGGATTCAATTATGGGTTGATCTGCTCTCGTACCATTGCCGTTATAGACAAACTGACCCCAGCCGCGGTATTCCGGACCGAACAGGTACTCTTGAGAAACGGTGTAAATACCCGCATTCCACGCTGAGACGACACCTTGAACATCAATATCTACGCCTGCTTCCTGCGCCAGCAAATCCGCTATCGCTGGGATATCGGTATGGTACTCAATAAACAGGGTATCGCCTGTTAATACATCTAAAGAGACGTCGGTAGGAGGGGTATTCAAGCTACCCGCCGTTACTTCAAACGTCTGCTTCGCCAGCAGCGCGTTTTCTTTTTTCACCGTAAAGGTAACCGTGCCCGATTCCGTACCCAGTGGAGTGGTGATCACAGGCGTGAAGATGACCGTACCATCGGCATTCGCGATCCAACGCTCTGTGTTACGGCTAACTTCATTGTAAATATTGAGGGAAGCCACCGTCTTGAATGCGAGAACAGCGGTGCCGTTTTGAATTTGACCATCGATGGTTGGGTCATCCGCCGCGACATAAGTAGCAACAGGTTCCCATTCAAACGCCGACCAATCCACATTGGTATCGGCGTCGATTTCAAACCGGTAGGTGTCACCCGTATTCACATCCAAAGTTAATGCGACGTTTTGCTGTGCCGCTGGCAACCCGTACTGGGTTTCCCATACCGTAGTTGTTGTCGTATTCACACCGTCAGAGGTGATTTTTAATACTCTTGCCGTCACATTGTCGCTAGTCACGGGCTTAGTCAAAACACCACTGATTTGCACGGTGCCATCAATCGGCATCCCCAAATCACCACCAGAGAGTACATAGTCACCCGATGCCGAAGCGCTATAAACGGACAACCCATTCGCGTCGGTTTCAGCTGGTTTGTCGGTATAGGTAATAACAGGTGCCCATGAGACTTCATCGTAGTTCCCATCGAAGATCGACTGGACACGGAAGTAGAGGCGATCACCTTTACTCACGCTAACCGCATTCACGCCTGTTGGGGTTTTAACACCATAATCATCCGCATTAATGGTGGTTGCCCAAAGTTCAACCGCAGCATGTTGAATGGCTACACGTACGCCGTCGGCCTGGGTGTATGCCTGGCGATCCGCACTGGTGTTTTCCACCAGATTAACAGGAGCATGGATGCTAACAATGCCGTCGTAAGGCGCTTTCCAAGTTCGTACGGTATCGTGCAGCGGGTTCTCTGCTTCAAAGTTGGCAAGCTCATTTGGATCGGTCTCGAACCAACCGTCCGTCACCAGAGACCCGGATTCATTAACGGGGTTTGGCGTGTTCGCACTTGATAGCACAAAGTGCGGTACGGTGGCATTGGTACGCTGGTTGTAAAGCACGCGTCCGTTCGCCACGATATCGGTTAAACCATCACCATTCACATCACTGAAGTAAATGTCGTTGACCGTGGTACCACCACCACTGGTGATCCCCAGATCGCCACTGAAGCTACACGCACCGATAACCGCTTGGAAACCAGAATTCCGCTGGCTGCCTTTATCGTGATAAAACGCGCTCGCCGAACCAGTGAATGCTTGGAAAGCCGCAAAGCTCTCACCTTCACCGGGACCGGAAAGGTTTTTCTGGTAACCAATGGTACCGCCGCTGATCAACACTTTATCTGGCAGACCATCCCCATCGATATCCGACATCACAAGGATGCCGTCATTTTCAGACTTACTGGATCCTCTTTGGAAACCAATCGTCATCGACTTACACATCAATTGCTGATCATTAAAACCAATACTGACGCCAAAGTGGTTACCGCCACCGTCGGATAGCGTGCCACTTAAAGAACTGGCACCATTACCTGCAAACGAATCTGCAGCGGCAACTGTAGCTAAGCGCTCGACTGTTGCTTGAGGAGAAAGATCTTCACTGACAATTTGGGTGTCGCTGCTGTGAGCAGACATAGCAGCATTCGCCAGTTGCGTGTTCAAGGCATCGATATCGCCGGATGACGTTTGGGTTGCCCCGTCAGCCGACACCTTCGGTAAGTACGAGTCAATATCCGCGACTGGCGCGAAACCCGCATTAACTAAATCCGATTTGCTCAACGGCTTCAATGCACCAATATCAATGGGTTCACTGGCTAATGAGTGAGAACTGTCGTAAACAAAAGCCCCCCACTGGCGGTACAGTTGCTTGTTGGCACTGTCGCTTCTAACGTGCAATCCTGCTGGCACGTCCACACCTTGCTCCACCACAGTAACACTGGGTGTCCAGGCACTCAGTACTGTTTCATCCACATCCTGTGGTAAATGGAATTCGAAATATACAGGCTCGCCAGCCGTGACATCCAACGTGATGGTGTTGAAGATGTTAGCTAATGATAAATTCAACGATTCTTTGGCTAACGTTTGTTGGTTGCCTTTTACGGTGAAGGTCACCGTTCCGGATGCCGGTAAGCCAGCAGGTAAATTGGGTTGAAGTGTGATAATGCCGCTTTCGCTTGCCACCGTTGTACTTTCTACCGCATACCCGTAAAGTGCCAATTTAGGATTGAGGGAGTAATCAAAGCGTGGTGTGCCATCACTGCGATAGAGCAAATCAGCACGAATATCGCTGTCGTTTGCCGCAATGTAATGAACGTTCAGTTCAGCAGACAATTTAGTCCAATCCACATTGGTATCACTGTTGATGACTAGGTGAAGCTTGTCGTTCGCAGTAACATCAACATCCCCCACTGCCATTGTACTTGTGCCAATGCTTTCACCTGCGGCATAGCTTTGCTGCCAAATCACAGATTCGTCGCCGCTTATTGTCGTTCTTATTACGCTTGCAATCAGGTCATCAGACGTAATCGGTTTGGTTAGGGAACCACTTACTAGAATGGTGCCACTGAACGGTGCAAGCCACTGAGTACTACTTGTAGATACAAAATCGGTAGAAGAGTGGTAGACATGCTGCGGTAACGCATTGGCATCCACCTCATCCATTGCTCTGTCGGTATAGGTGATCTTGGGATCCCACAAGACTTGATCATTACCGCCATCCTGCAAGGAGTTAACACGGAACAATACGCGGTCGCCCTCAGTTACAGAAACCGAATCCAGTGCGGTAGTCTGCTTAGGCGAGGTGTCATTGGCAGCGATGTATGTTGACCAAAGTTCCGTACTTTGAAGCTGAATCGAAGCATATACGCCATCAGAGTTTGACGATTCAGGCGATCCAGAAACCAAAGACACTGGCGCAGCAATGTTAACAGTACCAGTGTAAGGTGCTTTCCAAACCCTTACGCTATCTAAGTTTGCAAACGTATTGACAACCGTTTTACTGTCGGTAAATGTTAATCCGTTCAACGCGTCGCCAGAACCGATAAAGATCTTGTCTAGGAAAACCAAATCAGCAATCCCATCGCCATTAACATCGGTCACTGAAATGCGTGCATTTTGGCCTGCGATCATGTCCGGCGATGCCTTGCACTGCCCAGTTTCAGTGTAAAAAGCGTCCTGCGCTGACACCATTAATTGCGACGCACCATAGGTCACTGCCCCTTCAGAAGACACGGTAGCAGGGCGATAGCTGATGCCAGCAGAGCTGACGAAAAGTTTATCCGCCAATCCATCACCATTGATATCTCTAAACGCCAACAACGTCGGCTCGGCAGATGAATAACACGCTTGTGCTCCAGAAGAATCTAGATCGGTCGGTGATGAAGCCACAGTTGTCACATCAGTGCTCGCACTTTGCTCTTGCGAAGTTTGTTCGGAAAGCAAATAGCGGCTGTCTGCCATGCTATACGCGTCACCCATACTCCATGCCTGAGAAGCCAAGAATGGCTGATAGTTGCCACTTTGATTGCGAACATCATCGTAGTAACTCAGAGAGTGGGTGTTGAACAACTGCCCTTCGGTATCAAATTGCTGGATAGAAGACAATAGGGTTTTATGAAACGCACCTTCCTCATAGTTAAATTCGTAAGAGCGTACTGGCTGACCTTGGAAGCGAATATCAACCTTGCGCAGTAAGTCAGCGGTAACGCGTTTGAATCCGGTGCGTGCATCGATCATGACGTCCTGACGACGCGCTTCTGCTAAGTCGCGATCACGCGTGAAATCAACCGTATATGCACCTTGCGAACTATTAAAACCGGTATAGTTAATCGATTTGATGTAAAGCTGCTGACCCTGAACACCACCAGTACCATTGCCAATACCGGCATCGAACACTTTTTCGTAGTTATAGGTCACCGTGTTGCCGTAGGTATCCACCGTTTTAACTAATGCCCAATCTGAAATATTCCCTTCGGCAGTGGTCAATGTTGCAGCGGGCAACATGTTGGTTCCATCCCCTCCAAAGAAATGCTGAGTACCGTTTTTGTTGGTGACTTCCCACCAATAATTGGTTGGATTAGAACCATGACGAATGATGCGGTTAAAACTGCCTTCCACCCGTGGGTAAAAACGTTTTTCACTGGTACGAGTGACGGGAGTGGATCGGTGTGCCACGGGAGCCAATTGCTCACCCGCGAACAAATAGGTTTCGGTTTCCGTCGCGCCATCGTAACGCGGCACACCCCAACGGGTGTCCAGAGAAACGGTTGGCAAGCTAAGATTCCAGCCCATGCCCATCCAGCCATTGCCTGCAGCAGAGCTGTAACTGACCTGAAGCTGTGGTGCCATCCTCTGACGTCCACCCGGCAGCTCAATCGGATAGCTGGTACGTGCATCCCCCATAACATTGGCTTTGGGAGCCTGAATTAGGTTGATCGACGCACCCGGATTGGCGGCTTTCATGTCCTTAAGCTGAGTGGTTCCAAACGCTTGGGTTTCTGGAGAATCCGGCGTTTGAATCACCGCATTGATCATGTCGGTAAAGTGATCCGTTTTCGAAACGATAACGCCGTCTTTCGTTGCCACCTCATTTCGGGCTAGCTGAACCCAACGATTGGTCTCGTCATCATAGAAATAGGTGTATACGTCTTTTTCGGAGTAACCTTCAGGGATCTTACTTCTGTCATAGCCGAGCGACAGTTCGTTTTCCTGATGGAACTTAATGCCATGAGGTAAGAAACGATACGCCGATGCATCACCACTGGTGACATTCACCATGCCTTGATCAAGCGCCGGGATCTCACGCTCGCTCATGGTGAAAATTTCGATATCACGCTGCATTGACAGCGAGGATTTCTGAATCGTTAATGCGGCTTCTTTTAGAGTAATGTCGGTGTCGCTTAGTAAGGTTGCCACCTCTCTTGAGACTTGTCGTTCAGAAAGGGGATCGCTTGATTGCAATGCCTGAACACCAGCAGCGGTGATAAGAACCCCTTCATCGCTCACGCTGGTTAAAGGCGCAAAGGTTAAGGTTTCATTTAACGTTTCTCCATCAGATAGCTCAGCCTTAACTTCAATCGCAGGAGAATCAGCAGGAATCAAGGTTTCAAAGCTACCATCCACCGCGGTGATCACTTTATTGCCAATGGTGAACGCAACGGATTCACTCCCCTCTCCTTGGACGAACCCTCTAACGTAAGCATGCCCTTGATATCGAATGTCTGGTTGAGGCTCAAAGACAACTAATGTGGGGTGAGCCGTCTTACTTTCCGCCAGTTCATACGACAGTTTAAGGTTTTCAACTTGATACTTTAGATGAGAATCAGAGCTTGCATAGGGAGAAAAACGAATGAGGTTTTTACCTGCTTTTAGCCAATCTACATCTATCGCTTCGCTAACAGATGCAGAACCCGATGACTTGGCTTGTAGAATGAGGCCACCTTGTGAAAAGCCATCATTTACCATTCGTATTGTACTGGCGTTCCCCGATAGCCCTTTTACGTCGTAGCTGAGGGTAGCCGATTTAATTTGCTCGGGATGGTAAGGTAGATAAACATCAAATTGATTGTCATTTTTAGCATCTCGGTATTTACCTGGAGCAGCGCCAAGCAGTGCTTGTTTGCTCGAAACAACGCTTTTTTGTACCAAAGCCACTTCCACTGGCGGAGTCAGCAAATGTGATTTGAGTGGAGAAACTTGATCAGATAAAAAGCGAAGTTCGTTTAACGCTTTGGGTTGAGAGTTTTGAGATATTAATTGAATTCTAACCGCCGACGTACGAGCGTCTTTATTAACTGCTAGTGTATTCCATTGCCCTTCCGGAAGGTGTTGCAAACTTATTCCGGTCAAAATAGGAATGGCTGTCCATAGATTATTAACTTTTCTCTCGACGCTGAGTGTATAGTCTGCACTTCCATATATTTGCACAGCATGTAGAGAAGATTCCTTCTCAAAATATCGCTCTATAAGCAACGCCGACGGGCTATTAAAACCCGTATTTAGAGATTCATCGAATAATCTAGCTTGATTAAGATAAGAATGATTATTAATTTCATCTTCTTTCCCATACTCTAGAAAATAAGGGAGGGGTTGATTGTGCAAAATATCATTATCGTTACTAGATAAAGACATCAACGCAATATTCTGTATTGCCATCGCACTATTAGAGAACACCATGGACGCAATAACAACGTAGCAAACCACTGACGAAAAACGATGAAAATATCCATTCATAATAAGCTCTTCTTTTTGTTTTATAACGTTTTTAACTTATTGAATATACTCACTCTCACCTTGCACTAAGAACAACTTAATAAATAGAGCTAGAGTTACCACTTAATGAATATAACCTTAGAGGTCGTTACCACTTGCATAAGAAACAAAATGACCAGCCAAAACTCTATTATTAAGTAAAAGCTTTAATAAAGTTATTTTAAAAATATCCCACTATTTTCTTATTAATTAGAATGTATATGAATCAGATTTGAAACATCTCGACACTATCACTTTCAAATCTTAAACATGAGATATAACTTGTGATAGGAAATTTACATTCAACTTATTTGTTTAAATGAAATTCGAGTTCATTGTGAAATAATAATTTTTTGCCGAACAGCAAATTTTAAAGAGAAGTGATAATTATTAACAAAGAAAAGAATTTATACGCTATGTTTGCGTCTTATATATACCCAAGTAATCTCAACATACTTGGGTATTAAAAATCAGTAATTCAACGCAACGATATGTTCATGCCCAACGTCTTCGTATTTGAGCACTTCATCTATCACAGACACATTGCGAATGGGATCTGGCATTTTGTGTTCCGAGAGCACCATAGAGAGATCGCGTTTTACATCCACATCCGCAATAGGTACGGCTTGCATTAAACGCTGAGTGTAGCTGTGACGAGGTGAACTGAGCACCTCATCTCTTGGGCCCATTTCAACTATCCGCCCGCCATGCATTACCGCCACTCGGTGTGATACTTGCTCAACGACGGCCATATCATGTGAAATGAACAAATAACTTACACCCAGTTTCTTCTGCAATCGTTCTAAAAGCTCAAGAACTTGCGCCTGAACAGACACATCCAGTGCCGACACGGATTCATCTGCCACCACCAGTTTGGGCTGAGACGCAATTGCTCGGGCGATGCTGATCCGTTGACGTTGCCCACCTGAAAACTGGTGAGGGTATCGATTCATGTGATTCGGTAACATGTCGACTTGTTCAAGCAATAACGCGACATGATCACGTACATCTGAAGCCGGGCATATTCCATGAATCAGCAATGGCTCTTTAAGCAGTTGGAATATGGTTTTTCGTGGATTTAAGGAACTGTAGGGGTCTTGAAATACCATTTGAATATCTTTGCGAATGGCGCGTAAACCCTGACCACGAAGCCCGTTTAGCTCAACACCATTAAGGTTGGCGCTGCCACAAAACGGCAGCATGTTCATCAACGCTTTTCCGATGGTGGATTTACCGCAGCCGCTCTCGCCCACTAGCCCTAAGGTTTCACCCGGTTTTATCGCAAACGACACATTTTCTACCGCCCTCACTTCCAGCTTTTCTTTTTTCCACCAAACATGTTGAACCGGAAACCGCACACAAAGATTGTTTACGTCTAGTAAAAGTTCGCTCTGAGGTACGTCTTCAACAGGTTTGGCATGCCCCAATTTAGGCACCGCTGCCAATAGGTCTTTGGTGTAGTTTGCGGTGGGAGACAAAAACAAGCTGCGCACATCCGATTGCTCCTCAACGATACCTTGATTCATCACCACAACTTTATCCGCCATTTCCGCAACCACTCCCATGTCGTGAGTGATCATCAAAACTCCGGTATCGAAGTCGCTTTTGAGTTCATTGAGCAGCGATAAAATCTGCGCTTGAATGGTGACGTCTAAAGCGGTTGTTGGCTCATCTGCAATCAAAATTTTAGGGCGACACACCAGAGACATGGCTATCATGATGCGCTGCAACATTCCACCAGACATTTCATGAGGGTACTGATGATAACGCTTCTGCGCATGAGGGACTTTCACCGCATCTAACATACTGATCGCCATCAGTTTGGCGCTGCCGTAATCGATGCTACGATGCGCTTGAATGGCTTCGCACAGTTGCTGACCAGCGGTCATTAGAGGATTTAGCGATGTCATCGGCTCCTGAAAAATCATGGCGATGTCGTCCCCACGCATCGCACGCATGCTTTTTTCCGGCGTGGTTAATAGGTCTTTCCCCTCAAACCAGATATGACCACTTGCCACTTTCGCAACGGGCGGCAGTAACCCCATAATTGCGGTGCTGGATAGCGATTTCCCGCTACCAGATTCGCCAGCAATACAAACGGTTTCACCCGAATTCAGAGTAAACGATAAATCATCGACCACCCTGTTAAATTGCTTCCCTGCCGCAATATCGATGGAAAGGTGCTCCACCGACAACATCGCCTTATCCATTCGGTGACTCCTACTCGAACACTACGTTAGGCATGTAGAATGTGACGAGCCAATTTGGCGCATCGACAATTTCACTGATCCTTAAGTCGCCACACACTGAGCAGAGCATGTAAGCTTGCTCTGGTGCCATATGATGTTGAGCGCAAAGCAAATCCACCATTTGGCTCACAGCGCTCCGTGCGCCAGCCATCAGATCTGGCTCTACCCCCGTAGTGACTTGATACCCTTTACTGTCTAGGTGGTTAGTCACGGGGCCGGTTGTGGTGAAATAGGGCGTATCGATTTTTAGGTTATCTACAACATCCAGTTCGACCACCACATTCATTGGGCTCTCTATCGCGGTTCCGCATACTTCCCCATCACCTTGAGCTGCATGGGTATCACCGATAGACAATAGCGCCCCTTCCACTTCAATAGGCAGATAAAGCGTGGTACCAGCCGACAAATCTCGGATATCCATATTGCCCCCCACTCGCCTAGGGGGCACAACAGAATGGTCACCGTTTTGTGCTGGAGCAACGCCAATGGTGCCAGCAAACGGCTTAAGTGGCACGTTGGCGCACTGTCCAAAAGCCGCTGGGGCTAGGGTTTGCGTGTCGTACGACCAAAGGTTCAATGCTGGGGATTGAAATTGGTCTGCCAGCAATCCAAAACCTGGAATATTGGCGGTCCAGCCAAACCCGCTGGGCTTGAATTCGTGAATGGTCATTTTCAACACATCGCCCGGTCTCGCACCTTCAACGAATATAGGCCCAGTTACTGGATTGATTTTGCCAAAGTCCAGCCCTGCAATGTCTTCAGCCGTAGAAGAGGTGGTGAGTTGCCCACCAGAGCTGTCTAAACATTCAAATTCCAATGTGGTTCCCCGCGCCACATGGTACGCGGGGGAAATGGCGTTATTCCAACCATGATGATGGTGGACGCTATGGATGGTTTTCACAAATGAGTTATTGCACATCTTTAGCCCACACATTTTCATAGTTAACAGGAATATGAACCGGATCAACGAAGATACTGGTGTCTCCACCTAAGCGTTCAGAACGAATGGTAAAACGACGTTCGTTAAATACAGGCACCCAAGGTGCATCAGCCATCAAGTCGACGTAGATGCTTTCCCATTCTTTCATTCGTTGTGCTTGCTGTGATTCTGCCACCATGGCATCGGCTTTTGCTGCTCTATCATCCAGTGCTTCGTTGCAATACCAAGCCCAGTTCCAGCCGCCATCAACTGCGCCACCACAACCAAGAATCGGTCCATAGAAGTTTGACGGATCAGGGAAGTCTGCAATCCAAGCCATGCCGCCAGACCAAATCATTGGCGCTTGACTGGCGTCGCCCCCAGCGGCGATCACATTGGCTTGCGCGAGTGCTTTAATTTCGGCTTTCACGCCAATTTTCGCTAAATCTTGTTGAATGGCCTGTGCAATACGTGGCTGAGGATCGGTATTCGCGACGTAGATTTCAGTGCTGAAACCGTCTTTAAAACCTGCTTCTGCTAGCTTGTTTTTGGCCATTTCTGGGTCGTACGCGTAGCCTTTGTAAGACTTGGAATATCCGGGCATAGCAGGAGGCAATGGTTGGTTCGCTGGTGTGCCGCGCCCATTAATGATTTGTACAATGCGACGTTTATTGATCGCCATATTCACAGCTTGGCGTACCTTCACGTTATCGAATGGCTTCATCTTCACGTTCATGGTGATGTAGCCGGTGTGTAATTGGTCGCCAGCAATAATTAAAGGTTTGTATTGCGGGCTGTTTTTCATTTGAAGAAACTTCGCTGGTGGGATGCCATCACCCGCAATATCCACTTCTCCTTTTTCTAAACGAAGCAGCGCGACCACAGGCTCTTGCCCAACTTCAAATCGAATCTCATCCAAATAAGGTAGGCCCGATTTGTTGTAAGCTTCATTGCGTTGGAAGGTGAGGTATTGCCCTAGTTTCCATTCACCCAACTTAAATGCCCCTGTTCCGACAGGGTGCTTACCAAAGTCTGCACCCCATTTTTCGACGGATTCTTGTGGCACCACAAAGGCAAAGTTGATCGCCAACACATGAAGGAAGGTGGCATCAGGGCGAGACAGTTGGAAGCTAACGGTGTAATCGTCGACCGCTTTAACACTTTCTAGCTCTTTGGACTGGCCATTGTTAAACGCCTCAAACCCTTCTAGCGAGCCAAAAAATCCAGCGCCTGGACTTTGAGTCGCTGGGTTAATGGTACGTTCAATGGAATACTTCACGTCTTGCGCTTTGACTTCACGACCGTTGTGGAAGCGAATACCTTGTTTAAGCTTGAAAGTATAAGTTTTGCCGTCGTCAGATATGGTGTAGCTTTCAGCGAGATCCGGTTCCAACTCGGTGGTACCCGGCTTGTAATCCATCAACCCATCAAACAGTGCTTTGATCATCGACCAGTTTTGCCAGTCGTAACCTATCGCAGGGTCTAGCGTTGAAACATCATCCTTGTAAGTCACAATCATGGAGCCGCCTTGCTTCACTTCTGCCGATGTCAAAAAAGACACCGCCATCAAAGATAAAGCCGCGGTAATAGCTAACTTTTTCATCACACTTTTCCTTGTTACAGTTTTTTTAAGTCAATCCTTGGATCAACAAACGGTGAGATCAGATCAGCCAGCAAATTCCCCAATACAATAGCTACCGCAGAAACCAAGGTGACGCCCACAATAATGGGTATATCGACACGTTGAATTGCTTGCCATGCTAGCTGCCCTATGCCCGGCCAACCGAATACAGACTCCACCACCACCATGCCGCCAATGAAAATACCTATGTCGATTGCTATCATGGAAATGATCGGCAAAATCGCGTTAGGGATCATGTGTCGGCATATAATCCTTGTGTGGCTGAGCCCTTTGGCTTTGGCCGTTCTTATGTAGTCTTGATGCAGCACTTCGATCATCGAAGAACGCATCATCCGCGCGTACCACCCACTGCCCAATATTCCTAGCGTAATGGCGGGAAGCACCAAGTGTTTCCATTCACCATATCCCCCAATCGGGAACCAAGACCATTGCACAGCAAATAGATATAAAAACATCATTGCTGCAACGAAATGTGGAGACGATACCCCCACAAATGAAAAAATCATCAACCCACGGTCAATCAAGCTATTGCGTTTGAGCGCAGCAATAATGCCCAGTGAAAGCCCTATCACGAGTTCGACGCCAATTCCGGCTATCATTAGCTGTAAAGAAGCAGGGAGGCGAGAAGCAATCAACTCTGATACTTCCGTTTTTTGTAACCACGAGCGCCCCATATCTCCTTGAAGCAAGTTGGTTAAGTAGCGCCAATATTGCTCATAAAAAGGTAAATTCAACCCAAGTTGTTCGCGAATATTGTTGACGGTTTCAGCAGTTGCGCTGCGCCCGGCGATTTGCCTTGCAGGATCGGCCGGCAGCAAATAGAGCAACAAGTAGGTAATGAAGGTCACGCCTAGCAGAATAAAAGCCGCATGCAGTAAGCGCTTCAATAGGTAGTAGCTCATCTGGCTTCTCTCCCATTCAGAGTTGGGTCGAGTGCATCGCGGAGTGCATCCCCCAAAATGTTAAAGCACAGTGAAAGCAAAATAATCACGCTACCAGGGATAAACACCAGCCAAGGTGCCACACTGAAATAGGTTTGATTTTCGAAGATAATGTTGCCCCAGCTAGGAATAGGAGGCTGTACACCTATCCCTAAGTAAGAGAGCGTCGCTTCAAGTAAAACGGTGGTTGAAATGCCAAGTGTCCCCCATACCAACATCGTCGGTACTAAATGTGGAAAGACATGGCTGAGCAATATTTTTGCTTCTGAAACCCCAATCGCTTTTTCCGCAGCGATGAAGTCTTTTTCGCTGATCGCCAACGTTTCTGAATACACAACCCTAGCGATTTGGACCCAATTGACCATGGCGATGACCATGGCAACAATCCACAAGCTGGGGGTAAAAATGGCCGCAAGCGCTATCGCCAAAAGTAGCGCTGGAAAAGCCATCATAAGATCGGTGAACCGCATCAATACCGTGCCAATCCAGCCTTTAAAATACGCTGCGGTAACCCCTACTGCCGTTCCAATAATGATGGCAATGCCATTGGCAACGAGCCCAATAAGCAAAGAGGTTTGAGAGCCGTAGATAATGCGCGATAAAAGGTCTCGCCCCAATAAGTCTGTTCCTAACCAAAAGGTTTCATTAGGAGGGAGAGGCGCGCCTTCTAACGTTAGCCCTTCAAAGAACTGCTCAGTTGGGTCATAAGGTGCGAAAAGGTGTGCACCCACCGCTAGGCAGACAATAGCGCATATGACCACCATCGAGATAACGACCGAGGGGCGCGACAATAACTGATTCCACATTAGCCTTGACTCCTAAGCCTTTCATAGCTCATGTTGCCTTGCGATAGCTCTAGACAAATTTGCTCCACAGGTAGGTTTCTGTGCATCGAATATTGTCGCAAAACCTCATACGCTTTTTGCTCGGTGAGCTTGTGTGTTTCCATCACTTTGATCACCGCTTCTATTACAATAGGGCGAAGCTTATGACGTGTTCTCAAAGTATCTAATTCTTGGTGTAGCGCCGAATGTTGCTGAGAGAGTTTTAATGCCATGTGAAATGCAGAATACAACCCCACCTGGTGAATGGGTTTGCCAACAACCGACATCGCCCCCATAGAGATGGCACGTTCTATTTCAGTGGGGGAGCCATGAGCCAGCAACCCAACAACGGGCATGGATTGCCGAATCGGTTTTTGCACAGCAATATCAGCAAAATAGTGTTGCACGTCAATGAGTAAAAGATCCGTCGGTTTATCGTCGATATGGTCGCTGATATGGCAATAAATCCCCATTCGCTCGGTCGCTTTTTGGATCTGGCTGCATGTTCGCTCATCTGCTGAAATAACCGAGATCTTACTGATGGATAACGTTGAGATACTCATTTGACCACCCTAAGCCGAGCAGGCATTTCTAGCTCATCAACATCGGTAAGGAACCCCTGAGCAATAAGATAGGGGTTGGGTTCGATTGGGGCGTAAGATTTCACCATGCGAAAATCCGACCCATCTCGCTCCCCAATAAAGCAGGGTAACACCGCATGCTGATTATTGGAGATAGCTAACGTGTGCCCCATTGGGGTTTCTGTTCGTACTTTATGTAGAACTGAGCGTACGGACGTTACGTCATCACTTCCTGCTAATGAAATAGCATTGGCGAGACTAAGAATAGAAAGATAAGCGCCGACAAAGTTGCTTGAGACGGGTTCACTGTCTGATATTGCCAATTTTGCTGTATCGGTAAATTGGGGGTCTATCGATTGCAAAAAAGTCAGCGCAGTGAACAAACGTAAATTTGGCAAGGCGCGAATGCTTGCCAGTTCACATTCACTGAGGTTGCTGCTCAAGACTGGGAGGGAGTCGGCGCTCCATGCATCATTAAGTTGATGCAAAAACGCGTAGCTGGATTCTCCAACTAAATTATTAATGACAAAATCAGGCTGATGGGATTTCAGGTTCTCTATCGACAATCGGAAATCTTTGGTATCGAAACGATAGTAGCTGTCTTCTACTATCTCTCCGCCTATGCTAGCGATAGCATCTCTGGCTATACGGTTACTTTCCCATCCCCAAACATAATTGGAGCCAAGAAGTGCAACTCGCTTACCAAAACGTGGAACCGCATATCGAAGCATTGGCAATAAGTTCTGATTAGGGCAAGCCCCATGGTACACAACATGCTCGTCGCATTCGTATCCTTCATAAGGTGAGCCATACCAAAGCAGTGCCTGATACTCATGCACATCTGGGATCACTTCCTTGCGTGCACTCGATGTTATCGTGCCGACAATGTGTTTTATCCCTTGCTTCAACAAAGACTGAGCGCCTTTGATGTATTCGTCCATGTTGCCTTTCGGATCGATATGATGCCCTTTCAACTGGAATTGAAAACGTTCATCTGCGTTCACTTTTTCAATCGCATAGCGAGCACCAAGTAAGGCGTTGTAACCTATCTTTCGATAAGTGCCCTCTGTTGAATAAAGTAAACCTATGTGAAACGTATCCATACCTAACTTCCACGGCTAATTGTTCTAAGCTCTGCTTCCAAGCAGCTGAATTTTGCAAATAAAAAAGCCTAAATGAATTCGAATAACCGAATTCATTTAGGCTTCGTTACCTTGCTACGCATTTTTATGAGTCTTAATCGAAGCATGCTTCGTGCTCATCCTTTTTCTTGAAATTGGCTCGACAAGAAAAAGTGCATCAGTACTTAATTAAGCCCTGAATACCATTTAGTTTTACACCCCACATAATTTATGGTCAATATGTTAAATAGCGATCCTAAATAACCTTGTAAACACACTGTCTCGAAAATGGAACACCAATATCAACATCACATACTCATTAAAAGGCATATAAAATATAGAGATAAGTATTGAAACTTCAATGCATTAGCTTAAAACACAAAATCAAAGAAAATGTTATAGCATTCCAATAGTTAAATAACATTCTCTTATTTAAGACAGTTGCATTATCCCCTTTAGGGCTGGGTTACATCCCAGCGAAACAGGATATCCTGCAACCCTTCTTCATTGTCGCAGTCTCCTATACTCGCTAAAAAGCCGTGCTTTATATAAAAGGATTGCGCACGTTTGTTGACTTCAAATGTTCTTAACTCTAGGAAAGAGTCTGCTTGGGACTTTGCCATCTGTATGAATTCACTACCAATACCTTTCCCTTGATAATCGGGGTGAATATACAATTGGTTAATCTCATTGGGTTTTATTGCGATGAACCCAACGGCGTGTTCAGAATCGTTCACGGCAACAAAAATACGATAAGACAAGGGGAGAATATGGGAGAGGAAATGCATCTGAGATTCAAAAGAATGCACGGGGTTAATTCCCAAGCTCTGACGCATGTTTTCACGCCAGAATGTGGTTATTTCTTCTGCATGACATTCTTTAAAAGGCACTATTTTGTAGTTTACAGCCATATCACCTCCTTTGATTTGCCTTCAAGGTGTTTTAACTAGTATTCAAACACGGAATACGACCAGTAACTTTCGCCTGTGGATTCCGTTTGTTTCCATCCTTGGGATTTGAGCTGTTTAGCAATGAGTCTATTCATTATGCCATGTCCTAGCAAAAATACGCTCTCATGTTGGTTCGCTAACGCACTTAAATAATTCGCCCCTAACCTCGCTCGCTCTTTTGCTTCATGAATAGGCTCTCCATTTTTAGCAAAGCCAAACAACCAACAAAGTCGAAAAATCATAGCCCAGCAGAGAAAATTTAGCTTGGGGGTTTGCCAGTTGAGATAGGGTAAGTCGGATTCTCGAAAGCACTTTTGTACGTGATGTACCTCCTCTACCCCGAGTAATCTCACAGACGAAATCGCCCATGGTAACTGGCTGCTCACGGCTATGTTACAGCCTTGTGCCGCCTTAATCGCTTGCTCACTAGGAAGCGTAGAGAAATTTAAATCCGACGATTCGTATTCAAGCACAAGCGATCCAAGATCATGGGAAGAAAACCTTTGGCTTTTCAAACTGTGCAGATCGAGTTCTGGTTGCCCATGCCGCATCAAAACAATTTTCAATGGCTCGTACCAACTAGCAAAAAATGAAATGCGATAGTAAATCGAAACATCTAATGTTGAAGTTAATTTGTGCTAAACAAACCAGCCATTTTGAACAGAAAACTAAGTAGAAACTTCGTAAAGTTCGAGTGGAAGCCCATCAGGATCTTGAAAAAATGTATAGCGACTTTGAGTAAACTCATCGATTCGAATGGGTTCAATCTCAACATTATTCTTTTCTAGGTGTTCAACAACGTCTTCGATACAAGTAACTGAAAATGCTAAATGTCTCAGCCCTCTGGCTTCTGGTCGAGTCGGTCTTTTAGGTGGGTTGGGAAAGGAAAACAATTCGATCTGGTTGCCATTTGGAAGCGCCAAATCGAGTTTGTAAGATGCACGATCTTCTCGGTAGTTTTCGGCAATAATTTTCAGTCCCAAAATGTCACAATAAAATGCCTTAGAGACAGAATAATCGGAACATATGATCGCAGTATGATGAATTCCCTTTAGCATGATCTGTCCTTATCATTGAGTCCTCCCAACGCTTCTCGTTTTACGCGTTCTACGCTACGTAAAGTATCGGGAGGATTTTTGTGCTTTTCGTAAGCCAGTTTAAAGACTTTAAACAGAAAGAACGCGAGATACCGCAGCTTGCACTTCTCGCGCAGAAGCGTTTCGGTTTAGCGTGAAGGATACATATTGATCTCCACGAAGACTCATTGCTCGGTCAACTTCAGCCAAACAATGAACCACGTCGCCCTCTAGAATAAACGATAGTTCAATCTCTTTGCTGGTGACAAAGCCATTGTTGCGAAATTCAATTTCCTGATAACAACCTGAGTGCGACTGAAATGTGTTCGCGCGTAAATGCCCTTTTTCAACGTCTGCTTTTACCATCGTAAACCCTGCTGATTCGATAGCAGATATCACGCTGGAGACGACAGGGAGAGGTTTCACCTCGACAAGATCTCGGTCTTTAGGGTCGATAGCAAAATCAATATCCAACGTTGTTTCTACCCAAACATGACATAGGTTGTTTAGTGCATTCAACGCAGTCACTGGCGTTTCGTCGTGAAGCTTGAGTTCAAAATTGACTTGTTTCTCTTCACCCGGGCCAATAACAAAAGGCTCCACCGCTTGAAGATGCCCCAACACAAATGATGGGTAGCTTGTGCCACTGTCTGATTCCTCTTTTACTTGAGTGCAAAGTTTCAGTTTTATCGCATCAATTTGTTGCTCAACATCACCGCCTTGAATATGAACAGTCCCTTCTAACGTTTCACCTTGAGAAAGGCTCATGTTGTGCAACACCGTATCCACTTTCGCCGCACCAATACCTAATGACGCCTTTAACTTTCCAAACATCTGTATTCCTTATTATGTGTTGAGACAGTGATTAGATATGGGTTGTAGCACGTAGATTCAAGCATCAATAACGATACATCACTCGAAAAGCTGCCGTCGACTTAGAGAAATGATTCTTCTGACTGCAACTGCTCAAGCTTCTTTTCCCAACGCGCAAGTTTGGTGCTCGCCACTTGATTCAGTACGTGTTCCATTTCTTCAATATTGCGTATTCCTTGTTTATTCAGTTGCAAAAATGCAATATCAAGCGCACAAAGCGCAACATCAATGGCTTCGCCAACCACACCATCTTTACCCCCTTTTTCGCTAGGCAATTTTTTCTGCTCAACCTGAATCTCAACAGCCAACTCCCCTACTTCTTCTGTCAGTTTGAAAAAATTAAAATCAAACGTTCGAGTGTAACCTTCTACCCCAGCAATAGAGGCTTGAATGAGTTTTGTTGTAAGCACAATGACCTCAATAAAAAAGGGCGCAAACGCGCCCTAGGGATTAAAAATTCACTTAAAACGCGTATTGCACACCTGCACCAGCAGATAGCTCCGTTTTAATACCGTGACCTTGGGTAACGTTAGTAGTTGCAGACATTGACCAGTTAGAATCTTGGAAGCTATGTGCAAAACCAACGGCTATTGCTTGAGCTTTACCAGCAAAGCCAGTACCGACACCAAATGCCGTTTGACCACCTGACACCATTGGGCGAGCATTGTTAATAGCGTGGGTTCCAGCCATCACTCCATCCATGCGCTTGTCCATTTTATCGAAGCGTTCATTGTACTGAGCTGCCTGTGATTCGAAGTCTGTACGCAAGTCATTAATAGCCTGAGTATTTTTTGAGATATCACTTGATAACGAGTTGTACGCGGCTTCCCCAGTTGACGCAAGCGATGCCCCTGATTCACGAATACGATCAAACTCTTCTGCAATTTTACTCGCTACACTGTCATTAATATCAAAAGTATCGTTTTTGCTACTATCACCTATCTCTTTTTGCAGTTCCTTATATGCTTCCACCGCTTCTTTTCGAATTTCCGCTTTTGCTGAATCAATAGCAGCCTTACCTTCAGCATACATATTTTTCATTTCAACTTTAGCTACTTCATACGCTTGCTCACCCGCTATATCTATTCGCTTATTAACCTCTTTTGAGACAAATTCCGCCCCACCATCAACATCAATATTGGTTAACGTGTCGATCTTCTTATTTAGTTCGTTATAAGCCAATTCTGCATCTTTTCGAGCTCCAGAAAACGCTTGCCCTGTGCGCGCTTCGATGTTACTCATCCGAGTATTTGCCGCGTTCACAGCAATTTGCCCTTGTTTCGCTAACTCTCCACCAACAGAAGTAATTCGCTTGTTTACTTCATCTGAAGCGATATCGACAGCACCATCGATATCAACCCCCGCTACGGCATCAATTTTTGTATTTAAATTGTTATAAGCCAGTTTTGCGTCATTTCGAACGCTAGAAAACGCTCTCCCTGTGCGTTCTTCGATGCTATTCATCCGAGTATTTGCCGCGTTCACAGCAATTTGCCCTTGTTTCGCTAACTCTCCACCAACAGAAGTAATTCGCTTGTTTACTTCATCTGAAGCGATATCGACAGCACCATCAATATCAACCCCCGCTACGGCATCAATTTTTGTATTTAAACTCTTATATGCACTCTGACCATCCTCGCGTAGAGAATTGTTCATTGAATTTAAACGAGTATTGACTAAATCAACGCCTTGCGCTTTTGCTTTGGCAAGTGCAGAAGCTCCATCTTGACGCACTGAGTCATCCAATGCCGCCAAGCGCGTATTCATATGCGATAGACCATCAGCTTTGACCGTATCTAATGCATGTACTGCGTCTGCTCTTACAGCATTATCCATGGCTGAAATGCGATCCGTTACGTACTCAACACCTTGATCTTTTGCTTTGACAAGTGCAGAAGATCCATCTTGACGTAATGAGTCATCCAGTGCCGCCAAGCGCGTATTCATATGCGATAGACCATCAGCTTTGACCGTATCTAATGCATGTGCGGCGTCTGTTCTTAGAGTACTGTCCATAGCTGAAAATTGTCGCTGAACGCTTTTTATCTCAGCTTTACCTATAGACTCAATTTTTTTAACTCGCTTTAATAAATTAATTGGATCTGTAGGGTCACCATTTACATCAGGCAAATCATCTATTTTCCCATTAATTTTTCTACCATTTACAGAAAACACCTTTCCATGTCTGTCGAAGTTAACGTGATGCTTTCGACCGTTTGCGTCGGTAACTTTGTATGAACTCATACCTCCATCAACCGTTCTATCTTCAATAATGGCTTTGTTTCCATGATCATCAATTACAATACGCGTTTTTCCAGAATCAACGACGGTGAAGTTATCGCGAAGATGTTTATCAACACTTTCAATATCTATAACAATAGGAGCGATTGCTGCAGAAACATTAATGGAGAAAAAAGAAGCAATGGATAGAGCGATAAGAGATTTTTTCATCTTAAAACCTTTGATTGGTTAAGACGTCCATGTTTCACATAGAGAGCCTTATCCATCCAGCTCTCGATCCAAAAGATTTGTCGTCAAAACCAATACCCACACCCGAAACTGTAAGCAATAAAAAAGCCTCGATGTGTCTCATTCTTGACAACGAGGCGTATAGTACACATGCTGACTTTAGATTTAAAGGTTTTATGTTGAATTATTTAATATAAAACCTTAAATGGTTTTTAAGGCATTGAAAAGCAAGTGATTTTAAAAATATATTTTTAAAATGTCCGTTCAGAATTTCAAGTGCTAACGATTTTCGAGGAAAGATCCACTTGGATAAAAAGAAAAAGGCGTTATTCAAAAATGATTCGTAACAGTAACAATCTATAAATAAAGGAGAGTGTGAAAAGGTAACCAAACAAAAAAAGGATTACATCAAACAATGATGAAAATGACTATTTTGAAATGATTGTGCCTACTGAGAATGAGGCGTCGAATTGAATTTAATGTATTGCCATCAACTGAGCTTTTCGAGGTACCAAGTCCCGTGACACGGTCCGTTGTTTAGGTTCCACTTCCCATCAATTCTATCGCTCGTGACCTTGCCTGCAAATCGATAATCCCATTGGCTATGGCTTGCATACAATGTCAGATCTTTGTTCTCTGATACCCAACCTTTAAGCGGTGTTCCGTTGTATGTGAGAACAAAGGTGACCAGTCCATCAACCACGTCGCCTTCTATTGTTGTTGGCTCGCATAAGCTGCTGCTTGATTCATTGATCCGACGCCCTACCCATTTCCCATCAAATTCACTCGATACACTAAAATCAGGCGCTTCAGGCAATTTAGGGAACGAATCTGGGTTACTTGATGCAAACCAATCAAGTTTGCTCCCTACCAGCAGAAAAGCCACAAAGGAAAAAGTCAGTGTATACGCCGCTATTTTTTTCATCATTCAGTGCAACCAAGAAGCAATAACCAAATGAATTATATGAAATAAAATTCAAAATCGGGTGATTCGATGTAAACCCTGCGATTCGCTTCTCAATAGAAAACAACCAGCTAAACGGCGTTTCTCCACAAGGAATATACGCCACTTGTATTCAACCTTTGTTCCGTCTTGATCGGACCAGTGTGTACGTAAACGATTCCGTGTTTAATCTATTGGTAATCTTATAGTTAGACATGTAAATTATTCTTATTCACATTTGGAGATTTACTATGAATACCGTCGTTATTTGGGGAGCCGCCAGCGGTTTAGGTGCTGCTATGGTTGAGTACTTTCATCAGCACGATTATCAAGTTATCGCTGTTGCTCGCACACCAGAGAAAAACCCTCGCCTTGCAGAACTTGGGGTTAAAGCGTTGATCTGTGATGCCACCGTTGAAGCGCAGGTAAAGGAAACCGTCGGTCACATTCCGAAAGAAGCATTGGTTATTTCGACCATGGGGAGTTTTCGCGCTGAAGTACCCGTTGATTACATTGGTCATCGCAACTTAACTAATGCGCTAGAAGGGCACGACATAAAGCGCTTTTTGCTGGTCACCTCTTTGGGCTGCGGAGATTCGTGGCAGTACTTATCAGAGCGTTCAAAACAAGGGTTTGGGGCAGCAGTACGTGAAAAATCTTTGGCGGAATCTTGGCTTCAAAGCAGCAACGTTCCTTTCACTATTTTAAGACCGGGCGGCCTGAAAGATGGTGAAATCACAGAGAAAGGTGAGCTGTCTCAGAACGATGAAGTGCATGGGCTGATCCATCGCAGTGAAGTCGCGCGTTTAGCGCAAAAATTGCTTACTAATGACAGTGCACTTGGTCAAGTTTATCAGTGCATTGACCCAACACTCACTTGGTAACACCCCAAGGTATATACTCAAGTAGCCTTTAGTATCCTATTTCTAGAGAACCCAGCAGAAAGTGAACTGTTTTGCTGGGTTGTTTAACGAAGCCGCACGTTATTGGTCACGTGGCAGGAAAAAGCGAGAAATCGGTGCAGACAAGATAAAAGGAATACGAAACGCCTCAATGATTTTGTGCGCCACTAAAGGTGCCAGTGTGGCCACTGCCATACCGACAATCAAATGCACCGATGCAGACTCAATCCCCATCCCTTTTGTTAAAACCACTCTCACGCCACTGCCAGCCAATATATGCATGACATAAATCGACATCGACGCTACTCCTAGCGTTTTCAAAAACCCAAACGATCCTTTAGATAACGTGATGGATAGTGACGTGACAAACGCTATAGAGCAAATAGCAACAATCAGTGATTCTGCCCCTCTCTGACTGTAATCCATACCCCACAAGCCGTGATATACCCACTGAATAAAGGCAAATAAAACTAACGTAACGCCCAGTGCCGCACCAGATTTAAAGAAGCGATCTAAAGCGTACTGAGTGAAGATTATTCCTAAAAAGAAGAACACTAGATTTTGAGTTAAGAAGTTAATCAGAGTGACATTTGGCAAAAATGAAGCAAATACGTACAGCAATACCGTGACGACAAAAAGCCCCACCCCCAACGCTTTAGAACCGATGGAATACACGACAGAGCTGACTAGAAACACAAAGAAAAGCGCATATAAGAACCAAAACTGGGCTCTTGGCTCCCAAAGCAACGCAAATACATCACTGAAAGACACATTCCCGTTAGTGTAGTTCGATAAAACGGCTTCAATACTGCCTTGCAATAAAGACCACAAAACGTACGGGTAGAAAATGGTGTCCATCTTGCTGAACATCAGTTTCTTAGCACCTCGCTTGGAGAATGAACGATAAAAAAACAACCCTGACAAAAAGAAAAATAGCGGCATGTGAAAGCTATAAACCACGCTATCTACCATATGATAAAACGCAGTAGGCATATCTATATTGGCGTTGAACAACCCTCTCGCCACATGCCCATACACTACAAGTAGAATACCTATACCTTTTGCGTAATCGACCCAATCCGTTCTATTTTCCACGTCCTACCCTATTTTATTTTTGCTTATTGGCTGAGTTACGACGATCTGTTAAAGCTCGCCAAAATCCCTCAAATAATGCCTTAAATGCATGACTCTTATTTGAGACGACTTGACTTTTTCCTTACATCTCAAGCCAGTGAAACTGCAAAAACAAAACAAAACCATTAATTTCAATTATTTAAGTAGATATCACTCATTATTGTTACAGTACTAGCTCAACAGGATTTGAACCAGCTTCACAGCCTCAAGTTTCAATATTCACGTTATATTGGATACTTGAAAGGCTCAGCTGGCTTTTAATTTTGGGGGAGGTATGTTTAACAAACTCAATACAATGGGGGGTTACTATTTCAATTTAGCTTGCACCTATAAATAACGATAAAACTTAACTCGTTAACATTTTCATAAGCCGAATATCAATGATGGTTTCGCCGTCGTATTCCGTTTTTTCGAATTCACCAGTCTCAACAAAACCAAGCTTTTGATAGAACCTCATTGCCGATTGGTTACTGTCTAGAACGTAAAGAGAGATCGTTTTGATAGCCTCTGATTTTACCACTTGATTAAACGCATTCATCAACTGTGTTCCGACGCCTTGTCGGTATAGATAAGGAGAAAGGTAGAGCTTGCTTAATTCGATAACGTCCGAATGGGTGGGATTGATGTAGTAGGATAAAAAGCCGACCACTTGCTGGTCGCGCTCAGCAACAATAACGCATTCACTTTCCGTTTGAATGATGCTGTTCCATTCTTTTCTTCTTACATCTAGGTTATAACCTGATATGTATCCTTGAGGCATTAAGCCTTCAAACGCCACGCCCCAAGAATCCACATGTATCTGGGCAATTTGGTTTATACCCAAGTAACCTCAAGATGCTAGGTTCAGCGAGAGTTAACTGGATTTCAGGCAAGGCATCGATTGGTAGATCTAGTGGTTCTAAATCAAGAATCGATAACGCAGTATGAAAGCCAGTTAAACTCGCCCTTGGGAGCCCATATTCTGCCCCACTTCATCGTCTAAGAACTTGGAAAGGACTCGTCATTCCGCTGCGTTCTTGTCCTTGAATTGAAACAGAATATGAGGCTCTGAATCCTACACCTTGAGGTCACTTGGGTATATCTCTTTTAGTAACGCGGATCTTATCTTTACAGTCATTGTGTTTTCTCAGTACTTCTTTTTCTATAAACTTACCTGTTTTCTCACCAAGTAAGGCGGCAAACCTTAACAGAATTCATCATGCAAACTGACGGGAATAGCATGAAGTGGCACGCATTTTACCCTTATTTCATACACGCTAAATCAGCGACCTTTTGGGTTAACCTGACTTCGAGTTAGATCCAACGCCTAACAGAATTTTGATATAAGCTGTATTCTTCACCAAATTTCTTGATCATTTCTCGCTCTTCATAGGCGATATACCACCGATCCGAAACGACAACATAGAACACAACCAACAAAAACGATGAAATAGCTGCGCCGAATAAAACAGCAAATCCAAACAACGCAATGGAGAACCCAAGGTACATAGGGTTTCGGGTGAATTTGAATGCGCCCGTTGTTACCAGCTTTCCCGGTTCATCAAACGTCATTATGTTGGTTCCAACTTTGCGAAACAAAGCGCTACTTCTACCCGCGAGGGCAATACCAAAAGCAACAAACAATAAACCTAGAAGTGAATAAGGCATAGCGATTAAATGAGGTGAATTGGAGTACCAGCAAATGGTGCCCATCGCAAAAACCGTCAGCACAAATAAATAGGGGGGAAGTAACTTTTTCATCTGCGTATCCTAAAAATTCAATGAGGAAATGCAGTCTACTCATTTAAAAAATGGCGAGCCTTAACCTATGTTAATCCCAATTCTCTGCGTATACGTGAAAGCGTGACATTAGTAATACCAAGGTACATAGCCACATGACGCAATGGAATGAGGTGGCTTTCATCCGCAAATTCGCTTAGAAAGTTTTGGTAACGTGTCTTAGCATCCAGTAGCAAGAACTCGGCCTCTCGGCGTTCCTTCTTCAGAACCAATTGCTCATATACCTTTCTGACAAAGGCGTTCCAATAAGGGTGTTTTTCCGACAAGGATACAAGGGAAGAATAAGGGATAGAAGCAAGACTGCATGGTGTGATGGTTTCAGCGTAAAAAGGGCTTGGAGAATTCGCAACCAGCGAACTAATACTCGTGAATGCGCCTCCCGCTTTTACTAAGGATTTGTTTCGCTCCACCCCTTCCAAATCGAGATAATAATAACGGCCAACACCCTTAAGTAAAAAATGCACCTCTGTAACGTTATCACCCACCGAAAAAATCGATTGTTTCTCTTGGAATTCAGTAAATGAAAACTGCTGAAGATCAATGGTGTCGTATTGAATATTCGGCACGACCCGAGCCAAGAAATGTTTTAATCGCTGTTCAGATGATTCGCTCATTTTCCCTACTATCTTAAATTCCGTCTAACGGATAGATTATGTCGAACTACCATTCTAACGGCAGATCCGAAATCCAGATATCGCCCAAGTCACACCAACCAAACCCGTTCACTCGTGCATTCTTAATTTTTTTGGAAACGGCCAAATTAAACGACTCTTGCTTCAATTCCTCCAACATACCGAGTGCTTTTGCTTTGGCTTTTAGTGCTTCTAACCCTTCCAATGCATCGGCATGATTTGTACGCGAACGAATGCCCTTGATATCACTCTGAAAACAATCTGAACGAAATGGGTATAAGCAAAAGAAAGACAACCACGAAATAAACGCATCGTTTTCATCAATAATACTGCAAAAAGCCTGTTCGAAATCTTGGTGGTAGTGCCCATAGGGGACAACTTCAACGGTGTGATTTTCACCGTTCGTGTTTAAAGCAGCAAAACTTAGCGCTTGGCATTCCGATGTATCTTCGCTGCTTATCTTCGAGTTGTCGCTGCAAAATCCAATATCACTACCATCTTCCTTGTTCAGGATTTTTAAAAATGTAGACGGCTTTTGGCTTTCAATGGATTGGGTTTGATCGGGCATTTGTAGGCACACTTGGTTTACTGCGCAGCTTTTGCTTTTCGCCCACTCTGAGTAAACCCACAATTCAACACGTTTCAATATTGCAGTGCTATGGCTGTATCGGTCATTCCGACTGAGTCTAAGCATCTTTGAGGAAAAAACATCAAGGGAAAAAGTACCTGACCCTATCAAACGTTCACTGAAAGGCAGTTTAAAGATTGATGCTTCCGCTCGTGAAAGCAACCGAGGTAAATGCCAATCTGCCTGACTCAGCGTGATTTCTATTAGCTCGTTCGACGTCGCCTTCACACTTGTTATGTGTCGATACAAACGCGACCAATATTGATTCGAAACAAGAGCTTGCAAGCATCTCACCACGTCTTGAGCACCCAGCAAACTTCCATCATGAAAATGCACGCCGCTGCGAACTTGAAAATGCCAGCACGTCGCACTGGAATTGCTACGCCATTGATAAGCAAGATCACCTTCTAACTTGCCATTATGGGTAGAGGTTAATCGTTGGCAGATCTGAGTCACCAAAAAACGCTCCGTACGGCGTAAAGAACTGAACGGGTGTAATCTTTCTAGCTCTCGATGAAATGGGATATAAGCGATGCGTTGAATAGCTTCTTGCGATTGCGCTAGGTAAGCTTCCAGCTCTTTTTGAGGATCTCTGCCCCCGAAAGACAGCACATTAAGAAGCTGCTCTACGTTACCGGAATCAGCCAAAGGATTCGCGATTTCATAACACGCTTCTATCGGCTCAATACGGCAAGACAACCGTGCTTTTTTGTTTCGCCCAGATTGGGCAACCCAATCGATCCACCCTGCTGCTACCATTTTTTTCAATAGCGTTTGAACGTGCCGCTCACTGACGTGCAAGAGCGCCGCCAGTTCACTTATCTGACATTCCGATGTTCCTGGACCATAAGTGCTAAACAGCCGTTCGTAGATATCGAGTTTGCGTTTAAGGTTTTCCATTCCATCCTTTTCTTTGTGTTACGGGTTTTATCTCTGCGTTAAATGTGCATAACCCGCGTCTACTAAGCTGTGCTCCATAATCGACAATACCTGCTCGGTCACGTGAGGTTTTAAAACAGCAGATAGGTGCTTTTCATCAAGCAGGAGCTGCGAAAAATGTTCTATCTCGTATTCAAACCCATTCCCTTTAATCGGGTGGTTTATAGCAAATGACCCATTTTGAGTTTCGATGCTGATATGGCTGGGGTTCCACCACTTATCATGAATGGTAATGGTCACACCCTTGCCTTTTAATAGTGCCTCGCGAGGCAGGTTTTTTACGATGGAAGCAGAGATTGTTCCGCTTATCGCTCCATCAAATTGGAAGAGTGCATCTTCATCCACTTTGGACTGTGTAAAAGAGGTCGACATTTTAACGGCTGGAGTGGAAACCTTAACATTGAGTGTGTCACACAAATCGCAGAACAGCCATAAACCGTAAACGCCTACATCCAATGTCGTCCCGCCTGCCAGCTCGTGATTGAAAATGAACAGGTCTGGGTCGAAATCATGCTCATTACCAAAGCCCGCTTCTATCGAAGTCAGTTGAATTTGGTTATCTACTAAGTAGCTCTTCAACTCTTGGTATGCGGGAAACGCCACCGTTTTCATGGCTTCTAATAGCAAAACACCTTGTTGTTTTGCTAATGCGCTCATGGCAAGCCAATCCGCCACGTTCGTAAAAGCAGGCTTTTCCACTAGGACATGTTTTTTATGTTTAAGGAACAATTCTGTCAAAGGTTGATGGTAAGGATGGACAGTCGCCACGTAAATAGCTTGTACGTTCGGATCTTTCGCTAACGCTTCGTAGCTGCCATAAAAGGTATCGCAGCCATATTTCTCTCCAAAACCTTGAGCTCGGTTTTGGTCTCTGGCTGCCACTGCATACAACTCGGCATTGTCGCAATGTTGTGTTAAGGCGGTAGCAAAGCGCGTCGCGATGTTTCCTAACCCTGCGATGCCCCATTTTATCTTGTTGTTTGATGCGTTCATTGTTTAACTCTGTGATTTAGCTTAATACGCAACAGTTTAGCGAGAGACTACGCTATTTAATATGGAACAAAGCCGCTGAGTTGTTCTGTGTTTTTCTCTCAGAAGTGTTTTTCCAACAAAAAAGCAGCGTATTCAAAATACGCTGCTTCTTAGGGTCTGTTGATCTTTCGCGGTTAAATTTTGTTCGACTTCTATGCATTTTAATCGCGGCGCAAGGTGTGTAGCCTAGTCATTCTAAGCAAATACCTTGCAACAAAGAGTAAAGTGCATAGAAGTGAACCCTTCGGGCAGCATTTGTGGCCTATTTCTACTGCGTTATCGCCTATTGATGTAGAGCAACTACATCGAATAAGCTCTGCCTTGTATAAATAACCCACAAATTGCTGCAAAAATCATCTCAAAAGGTCAACAGACCCTAATAATCCAATAAAAAGTGAGCCTATTACTCAGTCGCGTCGTGGATAGTCTCTTTTGTATCTTTCCAAATCTCGGACGAATCGTCTTTAACGCCTTCCCACGTTTTTGCGCAACCACCGAGAACAAAACTCATAGCAACAATTAAAAAAGACACTCTCATAATGTAAATCCTTACTCGTTATTATCTTGTTGTGAATTCTAACAAAGAAGGAAAAACAATGCCTGCGCAATAACTAGACGATTCCTAACTGACTTAGCTATGAGAGCGATAAGCTTGGTATAGTTCAATCTGCGGCTATTGCTTCTATTTCAAATAGCAACTCAGGTAGTGCAAGCCGGGTAACCCCTAGTAGCGTCATCGGGGGGGCTGCGTTGACTGGTCCCATTCGCATTCCGAGAATATCGAAGTGTTTCATCGCTTCATCCACATCAGTAGTATAAATACGCAATTGAGTAATATTAGCGAGCCCCATATCTGCTGCTTTTAGTACCGCCTCAAGGTTATCCATTGCCAATGCGATTTGGCTCCGCATGTCCCCAATGTATTGCGGCGCACCTTCTGCATCCACCGCTGTTTGCCCTGCGCAATTTAGCTGACGACCCGCGCCTTCAATAATTTCAGCTTGGCTGTAGCCAAGATTAAGAGACCAATTCCATGGGTTAACGGCTGTTCTTTTCATCACTTCTATTCCTATGTTAGGTGAGTGGAATAGAGCATAACGGCACCCTACTGACAGCATGGTGTCAGTAGGGTTAATTTAATATACTCACCTAATCAAGGGCATATCACTGAGCTAACGCCACAAGTACAAAATTCAGTGATGACAACAAATTTCTACGCAGGAGCAAAAGAATGAGACGAGCAGATAGGCTACTAAAAATGGCTCATTATCTTAGAAGCCGCCATCGCGCCGTCACCGCACAGCAAATTGCCGAGGAATTTCAAATCTGTACTCGCACTGTTTACCGAGACATTCAAGATTTGGTTACATCGGGCGCACCTATTTATGGCGAAGCAGGCGTAGGCTACATCATCGACAAGAAATACTACCTTCCCCCTGTCACCTTTGATATTGATGAGCTAGAAGCAATCGGCCTTGGCATAAGCATGGTGCGGCAATGGACCGATGATCCCTTTGCTTTGAAAGCGACAAGCGCTCTTGAAAAAATTCAAGCGATCTTACCGGCCCAGCTTCAAGGTGAATATCAACAAATCACTACCTACTCCATGCCAAGTGAAGCGATTCTTCCGTGGAGCATCAGTTTCTCTGACTTACGAGAATGCATACGCGAAAATCGAAAAGTCGATATTCATTACTGTGACGATAACAAGAAAACGACTTCCCGAACGCTGCGCCCACTTGCACTGATATTTTTCAGCCCCGTTTGGCTGCTGGTTAGCTGGTGCGAAAAAAGGAAAGACTTCCGCCATTTTCGCCTCGATCGTATTCAATCGATGGTGTTAAGTGACGAGTATTTTGAAGATGAAGAGGATAAAAATCTTGAAGCGTATAAAGCCCAAGATGAACAATGTGAGGGGATAGGGTGATTCTTTCCCTTTCCGTAGCGAGCGCAAAAGTTACAACAACAATTTTGGCTGAATAAAATCTATGAATACCGAAATACGCTTAGCGACGGACGACGATCGGTAATACACCGCATTGATCTGTTCCCTATCTGCATTTGGGAATTTTTCTGTTTCAAGTAATGGAATTAGCCGACCTTCCTCGATGTCTTTTTTCACCATAAAGCCCGACAAACACGCTATGCCATTACCTGCTAATGCCAGTTGACGGACGGTCTCGCCATTACTGGATACAAATTTCGGCTCTAATACATCAAACCCTTTTAACGGCCATTGGTTCAACACTCTAGCCCCTGAGAAGCCGATGGTGTCATGCACCGAGAGGTCGCTGGTTTTCTGAGGAATGCCACGACACGCTAGATAAGCCGGTGAAGCAACCATGTATAGCGTGCTTTTACCAAGGGGGCTGGCGTGGAGTGTAGAGTCGTTCAGTCTCCCAATTCGAATCGCCAAGTCGGTTTTCTTCTCTAATAAATCCACAAACCCTTCATTCGACGTCAATTCCAATTGGATGTTAGGAAACGCGTCATTAAATGGCTTCACTAATGGCACTAACTGATGAAAAACAAATGGGCTTGCTGCGTCCACTCGCAACCGACCTTTAGGCAGGTCGCCACGGGAAATGACTTCTTCTTCTGCTTGCTGGATTTGCCTTAAACCTAGCCTAACCGTATCGACAAACTGACGCCCTTCTTCTGTAAGCTCTACCCGACGTGTCGTTCGATTAAAAATGGAGACGTTGAGCTGACGCTCAACCTTACTCACCGCACGCGACACTCGTGCCACTTGTATGTTTAATGCTTCGGCTGCAGCAGAAAATCCCCCTGAATCCACCACTGCCAATAACATTTCTAAATCATCCGATCGGGTTAACATGCCTACTCTCTACATTCGTTAGCTGAAATCATTTTATTGCATATTCAACAAAAGTCATTTGTTAAAACCTCTATTTTTAACAATTATTGGATTCCACATAATTCGCCTCTATTCATTGGAACAAGTACGAAACACACCACTATTGAACGATACGTGCTTCTCAGAGCTATCATTCTCAGAACTGTCATGGAGAGAACAACATTATGCCTATAGCCCTTCTCGCATTAACGCTCAGCGCTTTTGCTATCGGGACCACCGAATTTGTCATTGTGGGGCTGATTCCCACAATGGCTGCCGATTTACAGGTGTCCTTACCCTCTGCTGGATTATTAGTTAGCCTATATGCGCTTGGCGTTGCGATCGGCGCGCCCGTTTTAACCGCACTTACTGGAAAATGGAATCGCAAACACGTGCTTCTTTTCGTGATGAGCTTGTTTGTGGTCGGAAACTTGGTGGCTTGGCAAGCGCCAAACTACGATACGTTGATCGTTGCTCGCATATTGACGGGGCTGGCTCATGGGGTATTTTTCTCGATAGGTTCAACCATTGCCACAGGGTTAGTGCCAAAAGAAAAGGCCGCCAGCGCGATAGCGATTATGTTTACAGGTTTAACCGTGGCTCTGGTAACAGGTGTACCTTTGGGCACCTATATTGGCCAAACTTTTGGCTGGCAAGCCACTTTCTTAACTGTCGCCGTACTTGGTCTAATTGCTTTGATTTTCAGTTTGCTCCTTGTACCAAACAATTTAAAGCAACCACCAGCCACCAAACTCTCTTCGCAACTTCGAGTGCTCACTCACCCTCGCTTATTACTTGTCTATGCCATAACTGCCTTGGGTTATGGCGGCACCTTTACCGCGTTCACTTTTCTAGCGCCTATTCTTGAGCAAGTCTCTGGGTTTAGCTCTAGCGCCATTGGTTTGATTATGTTGGTTTACGGCGTTTCAGTGGCTGTGGGGAATATTTGGGGCGGGAAAATGGCCGACAAAATGGGACCAATCAAAGCCCTCACCATTATCTTTTCTGGTCTTGCGACTATTTTAGTTGTCTTTAACTTTACGGCGGTTAACCCTATTGCAGCGACGGCAACGATTTTAATTTGGGGCGCATTTGCATTCGGGAACGTACCTGGGTTGCAAGTCTATGTGGTCAACTTGGCAGAAAAGCACACACCCGACGCGGTCGATGTCGCATCTGGCTTGAACATCGCTGCATTTAATGTCGGCATTGCTTTAGGCGCGTGGGGCGGCGGGCTTATTGTGGCAGAAGCGGGATTAATGCATACCCCTTGGGTGGGTGCCGTTATCGTTGTTATAGCCATTGCTCTCACTCGGCTCAGTGGAAAGCTCGACAAGAATAAAAAATTCGAGCTCACCAAGCAGGCAGCGTAGCCCTACCAAGTTTTAACCCTCTAGCTAGTTTTAAACCCAACCGACACGATCAGTCATGGCGTGTCGGTACACTTATCCTACAACTTCCATTCCACCCCTTTAGCTTTACTTATGCATCATCAGAATAACTATTTGAGTAAAGAGTCACTTTTCAGGCATGCTTATTTAAGAGTTGCTCATTAATGACGTAAAAGGAATTTGAATGTTATCAACTTATATAGCCGGTTTTAGTCTTAGCCTTTCGCTTATTCTGGCTATTGGTTCGCAAAATGCGTTTGTGATTAAGCAAGGAATAAAGAAACAACATGTCTTTCTGGTGTGTTTGGTATGTGGCACATCCGATGCCATCCTGATTTCTATGGGAGTATCCGGCTTTGGTGCGCTGGTTCAGGAATTCCCCTCGATAGAGCAATTCGCCCGCTTCGGTGGGGCAGCGTTTTTGCTGGTGTATTCTTTTTTGAGTTTCAAATCGGCATTTAAAGAATCTCATGCCATGAACCTTGTAGGTGAATCCGAATCATCTTGGAAGAAAACGGTACTGATATGCCTAGCGTTTACGTGGCTCAACCCTCATGTTTATTTAGATACGGTGGTGCTACTCGGTTCCATATCTACTCAATATGAAGCCACCAAGTTTTACTTTGGACTCGGCGCTGTCAGTGCATCGTTTGTCTTCTTTTTTAGCCTAGGGTATGGCGCTAGGTTGCTTAAACCCTTGTTTCAAAAACCTTCTTCATGGAAAATACTGGAGTTTCTCGTCGGCGTTATGATGCTATTTATCGCGATAAGCTTATTGTTAGGCTAAGTTTATTGAGCCTTACATTACAAGTAGTAAAAAGAATCGGTACGTGGATGGAAATAAAAAAGGACAGCCGACTTTCGCAGCTGTCCAAACTCCGTGCGCCACGGAAAACGTTAAAGGACCTTATTAACGTAAATCTTCAACATCAATCTGCGCGTCTTCCAAAGCGTCATCAACCGACTTCCCCGTCAACCAAACAGATTGAAATTCACGGTTAAGAACATCTTGAATGGCTCCATACTTCACTGATGGCGGTGTGTCACCCACTATATCGGCAGTCTCGACGTATTCGTTGCGATGTGGGAGTCGTTGGTAAGCACTAGATTCTAGGACCGACTTCCTAACAGCCATATGCCCAGTGCGTGCCCAATCCAAGTTATGCTTGTATATCCATGCGAGTGCTTTCATCGCAGCATCGTATTTTTTAGCATCCTTTTTCACACTGGCTGGCATTACCCATATGTGTGAATCCGCCCATGTAGCAGGCTGATCAAACAGCTTGGGGAAACTGGCGATTTGATAATCGGTTAACGCTACGTTGGTGTCCAAAGCTTGCTGATCATAAAAATCGACGACCCATGTACCATTCACTAACACCGCCGACTTTCCGTCTAAAAATGCTTGTTGCGATTCAGCATAATTAAGCTGGGGATTGGCGTACCCACTACCAAACAGATCCGTGATGGTTTTCAACGCATTTCGTGTTTGCTGTGTATCCACCGTAACTTCATTTGAATCAAAGATATTGCTGTTTTGTTGCCACAATAAAGCAAGCACTAGTCGGACACCGATTGGAAATTGAGCAAAATCTGCCGCCAGATAATCTTTACCCGTTTTTTCCTTCATTTGCTTGGCATGCGCCAACAATTCGGAGGGTGTGGTCGGTAACATTGGTTTGCCATTGCTGTCGACTAACCCAGCTTGTTCAAACAAATCTTTATTCAAGTGCCAAAGGTTGGCGTGAAAATCCATCGGTACGCCGAATGCTTTTCCTTGATAACTCACCGCATTACGTGCGCTGTCAGTCCAATCACTGGTGTCTATCCCATATTGTTTTAAGTCGGCGTCAGTGAGTTCAGCTAAAATGCCAACACTTGCAAACTCTGGCACTCGATGTTTGTGCATAACATGAACATCTGGTGGTGTACCACCCGCATAGCTGGCTTTTACTTGATCGTAATAATTTCCCCAGTCCGTAGGAAGCGTCGTCACCTTCACCCCATTGTTTGCACTGTCAAAGGTTCCAATAATCGATTGGATAATACATGCTTCACCAATAGCGTCTGCAACGACATTAGAAGGTTGCTCACATGCACCAAAAAATCGACCTAACGTAATCTCTGTATCCGATGCCAACCCTTCTGTTGAAAGGGTAGCGAACACGAGTGTTGCTATTAATTTAAGTTTCACTTCAAACTCCTTTTCCTTGCTTAAACGCAAGCGTTCCTTAGCCTTGTGAGCAAACTTCTGTTGCCCATGTTATTTCTCTCCGCCTAAAGCGAAGCCCTGAATAATGTACTTTTGAAACATTAGATAGGCGGCAATAACGGGCAACGACGCAAAAACGCCAGATGCCATCAACCGGCCTAGCCCTTCAGACTGTGCGAAGTTGCCCTGAATCGAAGCCAACCCAACGGTTATCGTGAACATATCGGGGCGCTGAGTTGAAACCAGTGGCCACAGATAATCGTTCCACGAATACAGAAAAGTGATGATGCCCAACGTAGTGAGAACAGGCTTTGCCAGCGGCATAAATATGTAGATAAAGCATCGTATATGACCAACACCGTCCAGCCGTGCGGCTTCGGTGAGTTCATTCGGTACTTCTTTGAAAAATTGCGTCATCATGAACACGCCAATGGGCAACGCGACGCGAGGCAATACCAGTGCTCCGTATGTGTTGTGCCAACCCAAATCAGCAAATAAGGTATACAGCGGTATAAAGATGGCTTGCTCTGGAATAACCAGCCCTGCCAGCACAATTGGGTAGAGAATTTTTTTACCCACAAACTGAATGCGAGCAAAGGCATACCCCGCCAAACTGGATAGTAATAGCACTAAGAAAGTGGTGCTTCCAGAGACGATAACGCTATTTAGGAACCACCTCGGCGTTTGCCCATACGAAAATAAGGATTGATAATTTTCACTCGTGAAAGGAACAGGGATTAAGCCAAGCAAGGTGTTTCCTGTCTCTCTTGCCAGTAATTCGTTTGGTTGAAACGACAAAGACAGCATCCACAAAAAGGGCATTAACCATACCGAGGCAAAAACAACCAGTAATGCCAACATGATTGTATTTGTAGTTCGTGGCGAGAACAGCGAGCGTCGGGTCGAATTTGTTAGTCTATTCATTATTCATCCCCAGCTTTACTGAGCCGCATATGTAGCAGGCTAAAAAAGAGCATGAGAGCAAACAAAATCATTGCCATCGCTGATGCGTAGCCAACTTCAGAGTCTCGAAAAGCGGTTTGATAGATGTAACGAACTAAAACTTGCGTTCTGTCACTGGGGCCCCCTCCAGTCATTAGGTGTGATTGCCCAAATACTTGAAAATGAAGCACAATAAGCATCACAACAACAAAGCTGGTTGTTCGCCTTATTGAAGGCAACACGATGTACCAAGTTAGCCGCCATCCTCTCGCGTTATCTAATCTAGCGGCCTCTAATCTATCTTCTGGAATGGCTTGTAATCCAGACAAAAACACAACAAGTGCGAAACCAAGTGACCACCAAACCGTTGTGATTACTAGGGCTGGCATCGCAAGGGATTCATCGGTTAACCAAGACGGTGGGGTAATACTGAAAAAATGGAGAATATTGGCGATAAACCCTTGTTGAGGGCTGTACATCATCTGCCAGATAAGAGTGACCACGGTGACAGACAGCACTTGCGTACCAAAAAAGATCGTTCGCATTACGGCAGAAAGCCGAGTGGGCTTATTCAGCTTCATTGCCAACATTAGAGCGAGAATCGTAATGGAAGGAACGGTTAGAGCGACAAATTCCAACGTGTGAATCACCGATTGCCAAAAGCGGCGATCACCCATTCTAAAACGGCTATCCGTGCCCACCCCAAGGACAAATACCACAATAAAAAGAGCCGAGACCAATATGAACACCTTGCTCACGGAAGCCCTTCGCTGTGTCACCCACCGCCACGCCATATAAGCAATAAGGCATAACAAAGGTAATCTTAGGTACCAGAGTTGGGTAACATCAAAGTGCCAACGGCGCGGAAAAAGCAACTTTTGATAATGGTCTAAACCAATGAACGTTTTTGCGTCCGGATTAAAAGCCACCTCTAATAGATTCCAATCATGAAAACTGATCCAAACGCCTTTCATGAATGGATAAAGAAGAAACGCAAACATGATAACAGCATAAGGAGCAACAAACGCCCATCCAATGATACTGTCTTTTCGAGCTCTATCTTTTCGAGCACTATCTTTTCGAGCACTGGCTTTTTGGATATTGGCTTTAAGGTGCTTCATCACAGTGACTCCCAAACGAGAATTGACGAACCAAATCCACTTCTTCTTCACTGTAGGGGTGACCCATTTCATCTAAGAAGTCATGAAACCATAGAGATTCATCGTCCTGATTCACTTCAATGGATGGCCATGGAAGTGACGTTTGAATTTTGCCTCTCACCAACCCCCACTGCATCACACCGACGGAATACTTCTGCATAATTGGAAGTATAGATGCGTAATTTGAATCGCAATGACGAGCAAGCCACTCTGTGCAATACATTGGTCGGTCAAGCACTGCCAAACGCTGAACAATTTTCTGCATTTCTTGTGGATTCACATACGCGTGAAAGGTAATAACATCCGAGAGCTCTAAGCACATTTTGTCGGTAGGGTGCAAATAAGCCGTCTCACCAGCGTTATCGGTTGGGACGTGCCAAGCGCCTATTGTCAGTGGTTGCTCTGGCGAAACTTGACGAGCCCATTGAAAACAATACTTTGCTAACGATTGACTGTACTGTTCGAGTTCTTCGGTAAATTCAAATTCACCGAACTGAGTAAAAATCATGCGATTCGTCGGCTCGTTATACAAATCCCACATGATGACTCGTTGATCGTCGCTGAACTGCGCGATGATGTCGGTAACGTAGCGTTCGATGAATAACCATTTACTGGTATCCATGACCATATTCCGACCAGGAGAACCAACTCCTCTGCTATTGTGTACTCTCGGGATGGGCGCTTTTTGAATTCCTGTATGACCAGGCTCACCTCCAAACTCACAGTCATCTAATAACGTTAGAATCACCTTCAACTCAAAGCGCGCACATACTGCGAGAAAATCATCCACTCGTGAAAGCAACGCTTTGCTGTCTTTTTGCCATTCCAAAAACGGGAGGTTTGTTCTCACACAGTTAAACCCAACATGCTTAGCCCAGCTCAGCTCTTGCTCTATTGTAGGGAGATCGAACGTGTTCTCAGACCACATTTCGTTCCAATTAACCGCCGTCCTTGGTAGGTAGTTAAATCCACAAAGCAAAGGCTGACTCTTCCACCATTTATTTACTTTCTCTTTCGACCAGCGCTCCAGTTTTCTTTCATCTTCCATGCTCTAAAAACCTGCATATTTCCGTTGTAAACCATCATTAATATAATTAGCTAATATTATTAGTTGTTCAAATAATAATCACACCAATGTGATCTAACACGACTTTCTTTCGGTTGGGATACACCCATAAGGTAGGGACACGTACACTGAAAACCAGATAACCAAAGCGATAAAAATGAAAGGCTTCCAAGACATGAAACGTGTAACCATGACAGACATCGCACACGCAGCCGGCGTTTCGCAGGGAACCGTGTCTTTGGTTTTGAACAACTCCCAATCTCTTAAACTTGCTGAAGAAACACGCAAGCGAGTACTTGATGCAGCCGATCAGTTAGGCTACAAACGAAAAACGCCTATTGATCACAACAGAAAGCGAAAAATTGCCGTTATTGTGAACGACCTCGTTAGCTTGGATCCGTTTGTTGATGCCGTTGATGCCATCACAGAGAGTGCTCGGGAGAACAATCGCATCGCCGTGTTATTCAATACGGCAAATAATGAAGATTTAGAAGACGATATCTTTAAAGAGATTTCTAGCAACGACTACGACGGTATTATTATGGCGTCCTCTATGACAAGGGCACTGGATAAATCGCATCGCTTCCTAGAAGGTAAACCAACCGTACTGCTTAACTGCTTCATTGAATCCAGCAATACGTATTCTTCTATCGTCCCTGACGACCTTACAGGCATGTATAACCTCACGAATCATCTAATCGAATCTGGTCGGAAAAATATTGCATTTATTGGCGGCGAAGAATGGATGATGGCAACTCAAAAGCGTCGAGAAGGATTCGTGAAAGCACATTCAGAACACGGTTTAGCGGTGAATGAAGACTGGCTATTTAATGCCGATTGGTCGATGAATAAAGCGTATCAAACTACCTTAAAACTATTGAGCCAACAGCCAATCCCTAACGCAATAGCCTGTACCAGTGATCTTATGGCAATGGGCGTGGTCAATGCACTATTGCAAAAAGGGGTCAGAATACCGGAAGATATCGCTGTCTGTGGCTACGATAATCAGCCCATTGCAACGGATTGTCACCCACCATTAACCTCCTATAGTTTACCCTATGAAGAAATGGGTAAAATGGCAGTGGAAATTCTCCTGCAAAAAGTCGAAGATCCAACAAGTTACTCGGCTAAATATGAAGCTCACGGAAATCTGGAAGTACGTGATTCTAGCCCCAACCACTAACCGACATAAGATGATATGACGACTTCAAATACCCACAAAGGCTCCTGCCTTTGCAAAAAAGTCTCTTTTGAAATTGTGGGGGATATCAAGGCGGTCACGCACTGTCATTGCAAGATGTGCCAAAAGTCTCACGGGGCGGCATTCGCTACATACGCGGCCACTCGAAAAGAGCATTTTTCTCTAATAGGAGAAGAGCATCTAGCAAGCTTTCGATCTTCTGAAGACGTGACACGATCTTTCTGTAACCACTGTGGGGCGAACGTTCTCTGGCAGGATTTAGGAGCATTTAGTGGTGAATGGACAACCTTTGCTCTGGCGTTACTTGATACTCCATTTGAAAGAGAAAAGCAGAAGCACATACATTTGGAATCCAAAGCCCATTGGCTATCAATCAATGATTCTCGACTAAAGCACTCTACTGATTCGAGTGAATGAAAGGACACAATAGAATGAAATCAGCACTCCTTGTAATAGACGTACAACAAGGTTTAATGGAACCTAAACCGCAACCGTTTGAAAAAGAAAAAGTCATAAACCGAATCAACCAAGCAACAAGCTGGGCGAGAGCGAAAGATATTCCCGTCGTATTCGTGCGCCATGAAGCCCCGAACACCATCGTTGAAATGGGCAGTGAGGGCTGGCAAGTACACCAAGATTTGGAGCAGGTTGCCTCGGATTCTTACATCAACAAAACCACACCCGATTCATTCCACAACACCCATCTGCAAACCTTACTCGACGAACACCAAATCCAACATCTCTACGTATGCGGTTACGCTACAGAATTTTGCGTAGACACAACCACTCGACGCGCTGCAGGTTTGGGCTATCCGGTAACACTGATTTCAGATGCTCATACCACGCATGATAAGCCTCACGCGAGCGGAAGTACTATTCGCGAACATCACAACTGCACACTTCCAGCGATTCAAAGCTTTGGCGTTAAGTTAGCGGCTATTCCTACGGCTGAGTTAGTTTCTTAAGGTATCCCCTGACTCTATTGACCCTTATTAAATTCCCCCTAAGGAGACACTGTGAATACATTGGTTGTTGTAACGCACCCTATTCAATCGAGCCTCTGCCAACATCTAGCTAAAGAAGTCATTGAACACCTCGAATCGAAAGGGCATTCGGTTACAGTTAAAGATTTGTACAAAGAACAATTCGACCCAGTATTGAGTGAAAACGAACGCCAAAGCTATTACGCCGATCATTTCGATGCTTCTAAAACGCAATCTGATATTGAACAACTCGAAAACGCAGAACACTTAGTTTTGGTGTTTCCTACTTGGTGGTTTAACTTTCCGGCTATATTGAAAGGTTGGTTTGACCGAGTTTGGGTGCCGGGAAGAGCATACAACCACTCCGCAGATATGAAAGCCATTACCCCTAATTTGGGAAATTTAAAGAAAGTTACTGCAATCACTACATTGGGTTCTCCATGGTGGGTTGATCGCTTTGTACTGCGTCGCCCCGTTTACAAAATTCTTAAATTTGCCTTGCTTGGGGCTTGTGCTAAAAACTGTTCGTTCCAAATGTTTTCTCTTTACCAAAGTGAAGTTGCCAAACAAAACCAAGTGACCAAGTTCTTAAACAAGGTAAAAAACAATATTCTGTAGCAGACGAAATGTAGCAAATTAGGTTTTAGGGCGTCCTCGATCGTGTTATAGGACGCATCTAGCCTAGCTTTTTCGCAAAATGGCATCTCTATCCACACAATGAGAAATCGCCATGAAAAAGCCTTATTCACTCTTTTTGTTCGCCTGTCTTTTGTTTCCATCACTGTCGAATAGCCAAGATATCGGCTTTCTACAAACATCCATCGAGTCAGACACTCGTCCTCTCAACCTGACCATTTGGTATCCAACACGTGATAACACGGCACTGAAGGTAAAAGTGGCTGACAATATCGCTTTTGAAGGTATCTCGGTAAGAAAAAATGCTCAGATTCACCATGAAAAGCGTCCGCTCGTCATACTCTCTCACGGCTATCGAGGCAGTTGGCGTAACCTGAATTGGTTAGCAGAATATTTGGTGGATTCTGGCTACATAGTGGCTGCACCCGATCACCCAGGAACCACCACATTTAACCCTTCTCAGGAACAAGCAGCGATGTGGTGGGAACGCCCAAGAGACATCAGCCGAGCGATCGATTGGATGCTGACAGACTCTGAATTTCACTCAGTCGTTGATAGGAAAAATATCGCTGCTATTGGACACTCTATGGGCGGGTGGACGGTGATAAACCTTGCGGGGGGTAAAACAGACTCGACTCAAATTAAACAAGAATGCTTGGCTCACCCTAACCCACAAGTTTGCAAACTGCTCCCTGAGATGGGGTTGGATAAGCCAACAAAACAACACAGCCATTTAATCGATGAACGAATTAAAGCAGTAGTGTCGCTCGATCTCGGTCTGGCAAGAGGCTTCACGCCTGATAGTTTGCAACAAGTAGCCATACCGGTTTTGATCCAAGCAGCAGGCACCAACACGGCTTATTTACCCTATGAATTGGAGTCGGGATATCTTGCTTCAATACTCCCAGAAAAAACAACGCGCTATGAGTTAATTCAAGATGCAACACATTTCAGCTTTATGCAGCTATGTAAACCTGGTGGTCGAGCGATTATCGAAGAAGAACACAAAGGCGATGGCATGGTTTGTGATGATGGAATGAAACGAACTCGGCAAGAACTGCATGCAGCAATGGCAGAATCGATTAAAAATTTCTTAGCGGCGTCACTCACCCACTAAGCAAGACACCGCTGATTCAGCAGCCAGATTTCTCTTTGGATCGGTTTAATTACTCATTGGATCGGTTCATCTGGCGGTATTTACTTGGCGTCGAATCTGTAATTCGGCTGAATTCACGGTTGAAATTGGACTTACTGTGAAAGCCAACCATTTCATAAATTTCAGTAATGGAGTGATTGGAGGTTTCCAGTAAGTTCATGGCATTCTGGATTCGGTACTCATTGATAAACTGAGAAACGTTCTTCCCTTTCAGGGTATTTACGGCAATAGATATGTTTCTTGCAGGGATACCGGACTTTCGTGCCAATCGGTTTAAATTTAGGTTGGGATCAAGGTGCAGTTGAGATGCAAGCAGTAAGTTCTCGACAGTGTCCAACACCTGAGCATGCGTATCTTCTTCGCTATCTGTAGCCTCTTCACTATCTGTAGCCGAAGCATTCAGTGTGACCGTTTCTTTTTTCTCAACGGAATCGGAATTCGATTCCAAAGAACTAGATTCCAAAGAGCTAGATTCCAAAGAAATAGTACCGCCCGCAATGCTGACCGCATAAGCGAGAATAGGAAGAATTAAGACATGTCCTACCGACAATATGGTCGTGATATTTTGACCTTCAGATAAAGCAAAATCCAGTACGATCCCCACATCAACAACCGCAGAAAACAACAATAGACCGGATGTGAAATAGAGCGACGTTTTAAACGCATCGACTTGAGAAAATTTCACCCCTTTCCATTCATCTGGAGAGAGTTGAGTCAACTTAAATAAAGCAATTGCGTACCCAACATAAGTGCCAATAATGAACAAGTCGATAAAATCACGCATTTCATTGAACTGGCTAATGCCAATGCCGACTAAAGCTACAACAGCGACGTGAAGCAGCTTCCAGTGACTTTTATGGCTCATAGCATGGGAATAACACCACCAAGTCAAAGGAGGAACGAGTGAAGCCACAATAGGCTGAATACTCCTCACCCATGACCATTCCGTTGTCCATCTTGCTCCAACTAAACTGATGGTCAATGTGCTACATAAAATAAAAACCAGTGCTGGAAAATAAGATTTGTCGTGCCGCTTTAGCAACACAGTAAACAACACTAATAGGAGTATAACGACAACAAAGGGGAGTGGAATGGATGGCATGCTGGAGAAATGTCCTTTAGAGAACCGTGAAGATGCGTCAAGCATATACCCATGTCACAGCAAGATGCCAGACATTAGCCGTCCAAAAGCCACTCTATACACATTGAATGGTCATGATGCAAACTGTCTCGAACTGTATACGCATTAATATATTGTTACATATTGTGACCATGCGATTGAGGAAGATGAAAGCACTTAATCTGAATGAAATACACACAATCCCAACACAAAAAGTGACCTCCATTCCAGTTATTTTATGCAATGAAACAGACTGTATTCTTTATGCAAATAAATAACTGAAAAATACAACTTTCTTTCAGAAAATTGACTTGATAATAATTCTATAAAATCTATAAGATGTGTGTACTAAAAATAAGAAACACAATATCTTTCTAGGAAAAGCTAACCATGGTGACCGTTCACTTTCCATACTCATTTCCTACTTACTCACATATACCTTTATGAACTTTTTTCATAGCCATTGATTTAATAAAATTATTTTAAAAAACTTCGAGAAATATTTCTTATTATTTCGTTGATAAACTTTCATATATGGAGAAGTGCTTTGGAAAATATGAAGCGATACTGTATTTTTTCTGTTGTTGCCAGTGCAGGAAGTATGACAGCAGCATCCAAAAGATTAGGGATGTCACCGTCTGCAATCAGTCAAAATATATCGCAACTTGAAAACGCCCTTGGGGTGACATTATTACACCGTTCAACCCGGGGATTATCCGTAAGCGAGGCTGGACAAATATTATTGCAGGGTTACGGTCAAATGCGCTCGCATTTTGAAAGCTTAGAGCAAAAATTGTCCGATTGCCGTGAAGGTGTAAAAGGTGATGTGCGCATTACATGCAGCACTGGTCTAGCACAAGCGACCATTGCTAATGCTCTTTCCCCTTGTCTTTCTAGTTACCCAGATATTCGGTTAAATCTCGTCGCAGATGACAAAATGAGAGATATCGTTCAAGAGAACATTGATATCGCTATTACGCTCGGGGAAACAAAAGACTGCAACTTAGTTTATCGTCCTTTAGGCAGTATTCCACGTGTGTTGTGTGCTTCTGAAAACTACCTTTCAACCTTTGGCATACCGCAGTTGGGTTCGGATTTGATAAACCATCACTGGATAGTCAATTCGGACAGCGACACCATCGAAGTCGTCTGCAAAACTGCAGAGTTCGAAGAGAAATCTAACTTAAATGTTCGATGTAAAGTCAATAACGAGATGACGGCACGTTCATTTGCCCTATCTGGACACGGATTGGTTCTTTTACCCCTGCCTTTTGTAGAAGATAATTTAAGGCGTGGAGAGCTAACCACCGTTTTAAATCATATGACATGGCCCGACATTAAAGTGCAAGCTCTAACCATTAGCCGAACTGTACCTAAAAAAGTCGATGTTATGCTTGATGCGTTAAAGCGTTTTTTTAAACCGGAAGAGAAAAAAGCAAAGGCTTTGCATTAAATCACCAGCAAGGATGATGATTCAAGGACCTGAACGAAGAACAAAGCCTTTGCGGGAACCTGTTTTAGTAGTGGCGCGATAGTTGAAAGTTTACATCCACTCTTCCTGTCACGGTGGAAAATGGATAAGCATAATTGCTTACTTTACATACAAAAACCTATTAATGGTTTTTAGGCACAACGCAATTGTATTTCTTATTATGTTTAGCAATTGTGTACTGCTTTTGTGCAGTACCTTAAATACCATAAAGTACCTCCTGACGAATTATTTCTTATGAATTATGAGGATGAATAGTGAATACCCATTTAATTGTGGACTCATTCACAATCAATAGATATGTCACCCTCGACCTAGCAAAAACATAATATCGAATAAGGAGGAATTAGATAATAGGTAAAAACTGAAATCTGTTTTAAGTAATATGATTATTATTTAAGGTATTTCTTAATTAAACAAATAAAAAAGCAAACGATTACTTTTAAAAAACTTTAAATCAGTCGTAAAATTAATGTCGACAAAATGTAAATCAAAAGTTCTCATGTCTTATAATTGATAATATATTCAATTAATTTCACTTACCACCCTCAAAATTCAAAATTTTCTAACTATAAATATATTAATCACCTAAACAATTCATCAAAGAAATGCAAATTTAATTTTCCACTTATGCCTCTTATTTGACCTCCGAAAGCTTAAGTAGCCGCTTGGCAACAAATAGATCTTGCAATGCAATCCCAGAACTATCAAAAATCGTGATCTGTTTGTCGGAGTTTCTTCCCTGATTCGATTGAACAAGTACTTTATGCATTTCAGTTATTTCTGTCTCGGAATTGACGTGTTGGAATTCTCCGATCACTCTCGACTGCTTTTCGTAGTCACAGAATAACGTGGCACGTTCGAACAGCTGTGTTGGGATCTCCTTCTTACCCACCTTATCAGCACCCATTGCAGAAACATGTGCTCCAGGCTGTATCCAATCGGCATCAAACAAGGGAGATTGAGCCGTCGTCACCGTGACAACAATATCGGAACACTCGCAAGCTTGTTTCGCTGTCACATTTTTTCCGAAGCCACACGCATCCGCGACCAAACCATCATTTCTTAGCTTCTCGACTAAAGCGATTGCTCGCGCTTCATTGCGCCCAACAACCCATATCTGTTCGATATCTCGAATGGCACAGACCGCACTGACCTCGTAATACGCTTGATGCCCAGTACCAAAAACGGTGAGTATTGAGGCATCTTTGCGTGCCAACGCATCCGTTGCGACTGCATCAGCCGCTGCCGTACGATAAGCATTCACTTCCCCTGCTTCAATGGTTGCCATTAGCCCACCCGTTTCTGGATCCAGTAAAAAGATCGCAGTATTATGGCAAGGCATTCCTTTATGCGAATTTTCGGGCCAATAGGAACCTGTTTTCCAGCCCACAACATTGGGGGTACTGGCAGACTTTAGCGAAAACATGCTTCCAGGCTGATCACCAGCCGCATTGACGACAGGAAACAGTGTCGCACTCTCCCCAACCGCAAGATAAGCATCCTTTACCGCGGCGTACGCCAGCTCGTGAGTAATCCGTTGTCGTGTTGTTTCTTCGTTAAGATAAATCATTTACCACCCCTGAATTCTTTGCCAAGTCTCTGTTGAGTTATCGACATCAACGACATGATAGGTTTGATGCATAGACGCCGTAGCACACGCATGATTGGGTAAAATTCGCAGTTGCGTGCCTACGGGCAATAACGAGAGATCAAACTGACCTTTTTCGTGTTCTATGATTCCATGCTCTTGATTGAGCTGGGACACCCTCAACCCTTCAACCAGATTCCCATTTACATCGCTCACTAGACCAAATGAATCTTTTTCATCAGCAGAGCTAAGGCCAGGATCACTGGATAACGCCATCCAACCCGCATCAACAATCAACCACCCTTTTTCAACGTTATGACCGATAACACTGGTTACAACGGACAAGGCAATGTCGCTGGGTTCGCAAACACCCACTTTCGCCATCACCAAATCAAAAAAGCAGTACACACCCGCACGAACTTCCGTTATGCCGTCATACTCTTCACCAGAAAATGCGGTCGGCGTCGACCCCACACTCACCACTCTGCATTCGATACGATTATCAGCAAGCATTTTTGCAGCGCGCCGAGCACACGCAACTTCTTGTTTCGCTGCCGCGGCAAGTTCTTGCTCAGACTGGCAGAAATACGACTCTCCCGCATGCGTTAGCACACCTCTAAATTCAGCGCCTCCACGTTGAAGAATGTGAGCGATTTCGACCAAAAGTAGAGAATCTGATCGAATCCCGCCTCGGTGACCATCGCAGTCCAATTCGATCAAAGCTGGAATAACACACCCAGATTTTTGGCAAAAAGCCGCAACCAATTTTGCTTGTTCAACACTGTCTAAAATAACGGCAATGTCCACACCACCAAGAAGCAGCGACTGTATTCTTGGGAGTTTGCTTGCCGTAATGCCGACTGCATAGATGAACTCACGATACCCTGATGCCGCCAATACTTCGGCTTCCTTGAGCGTAGAGACTGTCGCTGGAGAGTGCTTCTCTGGTAATACATAATGAGTTGCTTCAACAGAACGCACCGTTTTCAAATGCGGGCGTAGTGCAACACCATGGCTTTCCATCCTCTGCCTTAAACGCAAGACATTGTGTAAGAATTGTGCTTTGTCGAGCCTTAAGTAGGGCGTATCAAGCTGCGTTGGCTGTTCGTTTCTATCTTGGTTCATCACAAACTCCTAACGTGTTTTCTTTAGTGTCACTCAAATATGTTTGAGTTAAAATTAATCAATACCAATACACTGATTAAGTTTGAACCAAATGATCACCACAGAAGATTTAAAGTTCATTCAAGTGGTCGCAAGCCATAGAACTCTATCGGACGTTGCCCGCACGCTGAATATCACGCCGCCTTCGGTGACGTTGCGGCTTCAACATATCGAAAAAAAGCTGTCGATCTCTCTGATTCAAAGACCCTCTCGAACCGTATGCTTAACGGAAGAAGGTCGGTTGTTGTTAGACAGAGGCGCATCCATCATTCGAGAGCTTGAAGAGCTTCAACACGTGATCGATAACAACAAACAAACCGTCAGCGGAAAACTGCGAGTACTTGCACCACTGGGGTTCGGCAATGACTATGTCACGCCTTTATTAGCGGAATACAAGAAACAACACCCACAACTAGAAATAGAACTTGAGCTTTCAGACAACCCAACATGGTCACATCACCACAAGTGGGACATCATTATTTACATAGGTAAGCTGCAAGACTCCTCTTTGCGAATGGTAACCTTAGCTAAAAACCAGCGCTTTCTCTGCGCTTCTCCTGATTACCTCCGCCAATACGGTGAACCTAAAAAGCCCGAAGATCTTCACCAACATCAATGCATTTCGCTGAGAGAAAACAATGAAGATGTCACGCTGTGGTCGCTGACTCATAAAAAAAGCAAAAAAGAACAATTGATCAGAGTAGAGCCTTCGATGGCGAGCAATGAAGGTCGGGTTGTGAAAGATTGGGGAATCGCAGGAATGGGGATCATCATGCGATCGCAATGGGACGTTCAGCCCCAAATCAACAGCGGCGAGCTAACCCGGATAATGTGCGACTATGAATTACCGAGTGCAGACATCATTGCGCTTTTGAATACCACTGAACAGGAGCGCTCGAAAAGGGTGAGTGGCTTCTTAGCCCTCTTAAAAGAGCATTTATTGCCCGCACCGTGGAAAGCTCAGTAATTAAAAGCTCGTTCATTAAAAGCTTAGTCATCAAAAGCTAAATCATTACAATCAGACACTGTAGAGATCAAAAAAGGAAGGTGAAATCACCTTCCTTTCAAATCACACCATCTCTAATAGCCGTATTCTTTTAACGAAGCCAAAGAGCGTGAGTCTTTTCTTGATGCAAAATCGTTATTTCCCGTGAGGGTACGCTTTACAGCCAAGTTTTAGCGAAATTCGAGCCGCAGCAGCATGAAGCTCCGCGATATACTCTGTTTTCTTCTCTTCAGTGAAACGAATTGTAGGCAAAGAAACACTCATACCTGCAACGACTTGATTAAAGCGATCGTAGACTGGTACAGCGAGGCAGCGTAGCCCAACTTCCTGCTCTTCGTTATCTTCACCAAAGCCTTGCTCTTTCACAGTTGGTAATTCACCAAGTAAGGATTCCACATTTTCGTGGGTCTTGTCGGTCGACTTGGTGAACTCAACAACTGAAAGGATATGTCGAATGTCCTGCTCGTCTCGCTCAGCCAACAACACTTTACCGATAGCGGTGGTGTGAAGCGGATTGCGACGTCCAATACGCGATTGCATACGCAGGTTGTATTTCGAATCGATCTTGTGGATGTAGATAATACCATCGCCATCGAGCGCACCTAAGTGCAACGCCTCGTTAGTTAGATCGGAAATTCGGCGCATTTCAATATCGGCAAGATCCACCAGATCCACATACTCCAATGCACTTGCACCAAGTTCAAACAGCTTAAGCGTTAATGAGTAGTTTTCACTTTCGCCTTCCTGAGATACATAGCCCAACGTTTTCATGGTTTGGAGAAAGCGATAAACGGTGCTCTTAGACATCATAAGACGCTGAGCTAATTCACTGATACCAATATCCTTTTGTGTACTCAGTGCTTGTAAAATACCAAATGTTTTCAGAACCGAAGATACGGATTCAGGTTGCTTTGTTGTTGTCATTATTACTCCACAAATAGCTTGGTTATGGGTAAAAAGCTCTAGCGTCCCCTGCCAAAGCCAGTGGCAAAATTGCCATTCCGTTGCGTTTTAATCGAATCAAAACAGACCAAAACGATAGATTTGCCACTATTCCCAAAGTCTGTAACCAATTTAAAATAATGTTCTATAAAAAAAAAGAGCGTTAAACTTTTTTTTTGAACTGAGCCTAGGTTAGCGTTCAAACTTTTTCTATAAACAAATGAATTATCTGGAATTAGTTACTACCGCATAACGATTTTAGTCGTCTTGTTTCACTGCTGCAACGAATATTAAACCTACATATCCAGCTCAGTTTATTGAAAGCTCAGAAATAAATAGTATTAATTTTATAAACTAATTGATATTTAATCTTTGTTATAAAGCTACAGAGAAAATAAGCATTCATTATGAAATCGATTAACTCATTAAAAGATGCATATTCATTTCTTCATATTGAATGAAAACTCAGTTTATATTTCATGCAACTCCCTGATTTTTAAATGTATAGCTCTGTGACTTCAGCCAATGCCTTGTAGACAAAAAAGCCTCCAAAAAGGAGGCATTATTTATCGCAGATGCTCAAACCGCCTCAAACGAAATGAAGTATTTCCCTACGTTATGTCGTTGCATCAGCTAAGCCGTCGCTAGGGTTTCCGGCGGTAACTCCGCAACCGGAACAGCAGAGATCAATTCACGCGTGTAAGGTTGCTGAGGATCATGAATAACTTCATTTACGCTTCCTTGCTCCACAATTTTTCCATGTTGAAGCACAATCACACGGTCACAAAAGTATTTCACCGTCGCAATATCGTGCGTTATCAGAATAAATGCCGTCCCATAGGTGTTTTGGAACTCTATCAATAGATCCAACACCTGTGAGCGCAGGGATACATCTAGCGCCGCAGTCGCTTCATCGGCAATCACCACTTTTGGCAGGGTAACCAGAGCACGGGCAATAACAATCCGCTGGCGCTGACCACCCGAAAAGGCGTGTGGGAAACGGCTTGAGAATTCCGGTGGTAGACCGACCCACTTCATCATATTCCTAACACGCTCTTCTCTCTGCTTACCACTCATTTCAGATCGCAGCAGTTTTAGCGGCTCTTCAATGATATCGAACACCGTCATTCTTGGGTTAAGCGACGACCAAGGGTCTTGAAAGATCAAACGTAAATCAGCGAACAGTGGATCTCGCTTAATTCGTTTGTAATCCGACAGCTCCAATTCGACTTTGCCTTGTTTATCGACATATTGAATAGAGCCGGAAGTGGCGGGCGCCATCCCTAAAATCGCTCGTCCTAAAGTGCTTTTCCCTGATCCCGACTCTCCAACAATACCCAGCGACTCCCCTGGGTGAAGCACTAGGTTTGCATCGTCTACGGCCGTCATGATCTGCTTTTTCTGGAACATTTTTGCCGGTTTTTCAAATTGTTTTGTTACCGAAATAACGTCCAATATCGGTTGATCATTCTCACCTTCAATCAATGAAAATGGTTTTTTAACTTTTGATGGCTTCTCTAGCGCTCGGGTCGCATGCATCAGCTTAATGGTATATGGGTGCTCTGGTTGCTCAAATATCTGGCGCACACTGCCACACTCCACCAGCACGCCCTTTTCCATGACCGCCACACGATCGGAAATTTGTGCCACTACACCCAAGTCATGAGTGATGAACAAAATTGCCATTCCGATCTCTTTTTGAAGCTGCGAAAACAGCGCCAATATTTCGGCTTGAGTCGTTACATCCAAAGCCGTGGTTGGCTCATCGGCAATTAATATGTCGGGACGACTCGCAATGGCCATAGCAATAACGACACGCTGACGTTGCCCACCAGATAACTCAAATGAGTATTTGTTGATCAAGCTTTCTGGCTCTGGCATTTGTACTTGAGTCAGCAGTTCAACCGTTCTTTCGTGAGCAGACTTCTTGCTAATACTTGGGTCGACTAAACACAACACCTCTTTAATTTGGTCGCCAACGGTATGCACCGGACTTAGCGCAGCCATCGGCTCTTGTGAAACTAAAGAGAAGTTAAAACACCTTAGGGCGCGCATTTCTTTGCTGCGAGGATCAATCTGAGTAATATCGATGATTTGCCCAGAGTCGGTGGTGAGTAGTATTTCACCTGAATCGATTCGACCGGGGCGATCCAACAACTGCATGATGGCACTCGATGTGACCGATTTCCCTGAGCCTGATTCACCGATAACCGAAAGTGTTTCGCCTCTGTAGAGGTCAAACGACACCCCTTTTACCGCATGAAAGTGCTCCGTGCTGGTCGGGAAGCTTACGTTTAAATCTTTAACCTGTAGAATTTTCTCAGCCATTATTTTGCTCCCTGATCATGGTATGGGTCGCATGCATCACGCAGACCATCGCCGACGAAGTTCATTGCCAGAATCACAACAACCACTGCTGCTGCCGGAATAAGTAACCAAGATGCTTCTGCTAGTGCTCGAATGTTTTGAGCTTCTTGCAGTAATACACCCCAGCTAACCATTGGCGCTTGCAAACCCAATCCGAGGAAACTCAACGCAGTTTCACCCAAAATCATGGCCGGAATCGCCAATGTCACCACCGCAATAATGTGACTTAAGAAGTTAGGCACCATGTACCGACGAATAATCTCAAAGGGAGTATTCCCATCCAACCAAGCGGCCGCAACATACTCTTCACTTCGCAGAGACATGAATCGGCTGCGTACCACTCGCGCCATATCTGGCCAAGAGACTAACCCGAGAATTATAGTGATCAAAAAGTATTTCGTTAGCGAACTCCACTCTGAAGGCAGTGAAGCTGACAGAGCCATCCACAACGGCAAAGTGGGGATCGACTTCATAAATTCGATGCTTCGTTGAATGAAATTATCGATGGTTCCACCAAAGTATCCGGAAATACCACCAATCAGAATCCCGAGCACAAAGGTCGTAAATACCCCCATCAGACCGACAGACAACGAGATTCTTGCGCCATAAATAAGACGGGAAAGCATGTCGCGCCCCATTCTATCTGAACCAAAAATGAAGAATGGCTGTCTTTTATTTTCAGGCACGATGAATTTGTAACTCATCGGGATGAATCCCATCAGTTCGTAGCGATCCGTCTTACCGAAAAACTCGAAATACACTTTCTTGTTTTCATCAAGCGTGTAATGGCGCTTCAACGTTCGTAGATCCGTTTTACTCTTGTAAAATTCCAAATGCGGTGCCCAACGCCAGCCATCATCAGTGCTTTCAAATAAGCTAACGGACTGAGGTGGTGCATAGGTGTAGCGGCGCCAGTTGTCGCTTGGGTCAAAAGGGGCAAAAAACTCGGCGAAAATCGCTACAAAGTAAATCAGAGCCAAAAACCAAATGCTGTACCAAGCCAATTTGTGCTGACGTAACTTAATGCCGATCAGCTGCCACTGTGTTGCGGTGCTCAAATCAAGTGGCTGCTTTTTCTTTCTTCCAAGTAGGCGACCGAACCAGTTCATTGTAGACGTTGTCATGATTAAAACTCCTTAGACACGCCAACGCGTACACGGGGATCTACCCAGTACAGCAGCAGGTCAGAAATCAGGGTACCGATAATGGTAAGAATGGACATAATAAGAAGCACGTCGCCAGCGACATACATATCCTGAGAACGCAATGCCGACAGCATTAGCGGACCTAAAGTAGGGATGTTCATGACTTGGCTGACGATAATATCGGCACCCAACAACGCAGGAAGCATCCACCCAATCGTAGAAACAATGGGCAAAATAGCGATTCGAACTGGGTACTTCATAATAAGGCGAGCTTCGGACTGCCCTTTCGCACGCGCCGTTTTCACATAAGGCTTTTTCAATTCATCAAGAAGGTTCGCTCGCATGATTCGGATGATGCCTGCAAGACCAGCTGTACCCACTACCAATATGTAGATCCAACTGCGAGAAGCGGCGTCCATGAACTTCGCCCACGACATAGGTTGATCAAGGTACGCTTCGGAATACAGACCAGATACAACCGTATCGAAACTGTAGTAGCCAATCAGCAACGCAACGATCGCGATAACGAAATTTGGTGTCGCCATACCAATAAAGCCAAATACAGTGGCGATGTAGTCACCAAAAGAGTACTGACGAAGTGCGGAATACATCCCAATAGGAATAGCGACTAAAAATTGAAAAAAGAAAACAGCAAGCGCAAGGCATACTGTCGGCCAAACTCTAGGCTCTATTGTGTCCCATACTGGCTGGCTGTTGGTAAGTGAAATGCCCAAATCACCGGTCATTAACCCCATCATCCAGTTGGCGTACCGCTCAAGCAGTGGCTTGTCGAGCCCATACATTTCGCGGAGTGTATAAATCATCTGCGGATCGACGGTTTGACCCATCGCTTGAAGTTCTGCAATTTTAGATGAGGCAAAGTCGCCGGGCGGTAAATCGATCACCGCAAACACGACAATGGAAACGGCAAAGATGGTGACGAGAATCGACACCAGCCGCTTACCAGCAAACAGAAAAAAACTGTTCATTCATTGTTCCTTAACTTCGAAACCCATTGTGGCTGTTGATCATTCTATTGCTCATAAACAGAAGACTGAGCAAAGAGATACGTGTCTCTAAATGCACATTGAAAAGCGTCCTTTCCCCTGGTGCATTTTTATTAGAACGCATCAAATAATATTTTTGAAACGCTTTTTCATATTTTTGCCAATCCAGTCAGCAAAAATACTATGAAGCGTGATCAACGCCAAATATTTGTATCAGTAATGATTTGCAGAAGGGAAGTTTTGTAAGAGGAAAGTCAATTATATTAGCAGTATCAATTTTGCAACAACAGTTCCCCTTCGATTGCTGTAAAACAAGTTACGTACCTTCCCGATACGGAATCATCAGGAACTACTATGAAAAAACTTAATATAATATTTATCAGCGTCGTACTTTTGCTTGGCTGCACAAGCAACACACCACAAAACGGTTTACATGAGGTTTTACTGACTAAGCCATACACGGAAACTAGCCGTTTCCATACCGTCGTTCCCGTGCTTACTATTAAGAACAAGATGTATCTCTACGCCAGTATCAATGGAAAGCGGTATAGCTTTATCTTTGACACAGGCTCACCCACAATTCTGACCAAGCAGGTTGCCACCGATCTTGGGTTAGAAATCATGGGCACCAACAAAGGAAAAGACGCAAATGGAAACCTCGTTTCCATGGATTTGTCGATTGCAGATTCAATATCAATAGGTGACGTCAATTTTCGCAATGTCCCTGTCTTTATATTCGATCCATCGCACCTTACAGGGGCGTCATGCTACTTAGAAGGTGGGGTCATAGGCTCTGAAATTCTTCCACTAGCAACCTGGCAGCTCAATTTTTATGATAGTGAGATTGTCATAACCAGTGACAGGCGAAAATTGGACTACATTAACAACGCCTCCCGCGCTTCGCTTAAGCAGGGCGGCTACCCACACGCGCCGATTTTTGAACATCGCATAAACGGGAAATTTAAAGACAATGCGCTGTTTGATACAGGCAATACTGAGTTACTGAACCTTAACCCGCTAGCGCTGCAACAAATGATCACTGACGGAGTAATCCCTAACCCCAAAGTTGAGGGGCATGGTTCATTTGGCGAATCAGCCGGTGGAGAAGCAGAACCAACCACGTATTATCAAGCCGCCATTGAAAGTATGAGTATCGGTGGATTGGAGCTGGAAAATTTCTACGCTTGGAGCCGCACAACCACACCAACACTGATTGGCGCAAAACTGCTGGAAGATCATATAGTCACGCTGGACTACCCAAATAGAAATGCCTATTTCTATTCACTTCACGAAAGAAAAAGAGATAAAGAGAGCGCTAAGGAGCCTGTCAATTGGGGCTTTCGAACCAGTATCGGCGAATTAAACGCTCTTAACGTGAGTTTTCTCGAGTCCCCTTCAATTGCAGAAAATGCTGGGCTCCAATTGGGCGACCGAGTTCTAAAAGTGAGTTACCGAGATACCACCTATATCGCACCGGAAAAGCATTGTGAAATACTTCGCTGGCTACCCAGAGCATATGATGGTCAAAATCTTGAGCTAAAAGTACTGCGTGGTGACGACCATAAAATCATTCGAATGGAGCGATAAGCAGTAAAAAATCAATAGAGAAGCAATGGAAAAACAATAGAACCATCCGTTTTCACTATGGAGACAACGGATGGTTCTACGCCCAAGGAACCTACTTTATTTTTGAACTTATTTATTCTTTAATTTATTTTGCTTGAGTTTGACGTATCGCTTGCTTCCATCCTTCATAGAGACGTGATTGCTCTTCTCGTTTCATCTGTGGTGAGAACACTTTGTCCACTTGGCGCTTATCGTCTAACTCTTTCTTATCTTGCCAAAAACCGACAGCTAACCCCGCGAGTATAGCGGCACCTAATGCCGTTGATTCGGTTACCGAAGGGCGCACCACTTTGGTGTGCATTATGTCGGATTGAAATTGCATGAGGAAATCATTCGCAACGGCACCACCATCTACACGAACCTGATTTAGCTTAATACCCGCATCTTCTTCCATAGCTTCAAGAACATCGCGGCTTTGGTAGGCAATAGACTCCAATGTGGCGCGTATGATGTGGTTTCGGTTAGTGCCTCGCGTAATGCCAGTGAGCGTACCTCTGGCATGAGGATCCCAATACGGTGCACCAAGCCCTACAAATGCAGGCACCAGATAAACACCATTCGAATCCTCGACTTTCTCAGCAAAATATTGCGTGTCGGAGGCATCGCGGATCAAGCCTAATTCATCTCGTAACCACTGCACAGTTGCTCCGCCCATAAAGACACTGCCTTCCAAGGCATACGCTATTTCATCGCCTATTTTATACGCGATGGTGGTTAGCAACCCATGCTTAGACTGAATGGCTTGATCGCCCGTGTTCATCAACAAGAAGCAACCCGTTCCGTAGGTATTTTTCACCATGCCCTTAGTAAAGCACTGCTGACCAATCATCGCGGCTTGCTGGTCACCTGCAATGCCGGAGATAGGGATTTCTGTCCCACCACCTATGTTGGCATAGCCGTACACTTCACTGCTCGACTTCACTTCAGGCATCATGCTGCGCGGAATATTAAACAGCTCCAACAGCTTGTTATCCCATTCCAATGTATGAATGTTGAATAGCATAGAGCGGGATGCATTCGATACATCAGTCACATGGGATTTACCATTGGTGAGTTTCCAGATCAACCAAGTATCGACCGTTCCGAACAAGAGCTCCCCTTTTTCAGCTCTCTCTCGCACGCCTTCTACGTTATCAAGAATCCATTGAATTTTAGAACCAGAGAAGTACGCATCAACCACTAAACCCGTGGTTTGTTGAATGTAGTCTCCCCAGCCTTGCGCTTTAATTGCATCACAAGTTTCAGCTGTGCGGCGGCATTGCCAAACAATCGCATTGTAAACAGGGTGTCCCGTGTTTTTGTCCCAAACAATGGTGGTTTCACGTTGGTTGGTAATACCGATTGCGGCGACTTGCTCGTTATCAATGTCCGATTGAGCTAAGACTTCAGTTAAGGAAGAACGCTGCGTCCCCCAAATTTCCATTGGATCGTGTTCAACCCATCCGCCTTTCGGATAGATCTGACTAAATTCACGCTGTGTCGTGCTCAAAATATTAGCACTCTGATCGAAGATGATAGCGCGAGAGCTGGTTGTTCCCTGATCCAAGGCAACGATGACTTTGTTGCGTACTTCCATGAATGCTCCGTGACCCTTTTTGATTAAATTAACTGCATTCTTCCATCAAATGTTCGTTTTCGCAACAAAACACTCAAAGGTTAATTCGATGTAAACGCATAACTGTGAGCTCGGTTAAACCTAAACATTATAACGTTTGTATTGGCGTAACATTACAATTCAAGGTCAGTATTCGATAGGTTACAAGGGCTTTACTAAAATATTTTGTTGGTTTTTTACTCGACCTACTTATGAGTTTGTGTATATACTGCTCAATAACGAAAACAAACGAACATTTACGAAGGTAGAGAACTATGTCAACGCAAGCTGAATTCGATAAAACGACTTCTGCTAAACATCACTCAAGCAAGAGTGAAGAATACGATGTCGTGATCATTGGTGGCGGAATCAATGGTGTAGCAGTCGCTGCGGATGCGGCAGGTCGCGGGTTAAAAGTCGGGCTGTACGAGATGTCGGATCTCGCTTCAGCGACATCGTCTGCAAGCAGCAAGCTCATTCACGGTGGTTTACGCTACCTTGAACATTACGAATTTCGCTTAGTGAGTGAAGCACTCGCAGAACGTGAAGTGCTATTAAAAAATGCACCTCACCTTGTTGCTCCTATGCGCTTTCAGTTACCTCATCGTCCTCACCTTCGCCCTGCATGGATGATCCGTGCTGGTTTGTTTCTTTACGATCACATTGGTAAACGTGTCTCTCTACCCGCAAGCCACGGCGTTAACTTTGCCCAATCCAGCCCATTACTGCCAGAAATGAAAGTAGGCTTTGAGTATTCAGATTGCGCGGTCGATGATGCTCGTTTAGTGGTTGCAAACGCTCAAATGGCGACGCAATTTGGCGCGACTGTGGAAACTCGTTCTCGATGCATCGACGCCACTCGCAGCGCTGATGGTTGGGAAATCGAGATTGAAAATACACAAGATCATTCAGTGAAAACCGTAACGGCAAAGGCACTTGTTAACGCTGCTGGACCTTGGGTGGACCGCTTTTTTGATAGCCAGCTTAAGATGCGCTCTCCTCGTGGTATTCGTCTAGTAAAAGGCAGCCACATCGTTGTTCCGCGTTTGTACCCTGAAAACCATGCCTTTATCTTGCAAAACGAAGACAATCGCATTGTGTTTGTTATCCCATATCAAGACAAATACTCCTGCATTGGTACGACCGATGTGGAATATCAAGGCGATCCTTCAAAAGTAGAAATCAGCCAAGATGAAATCACTTATCTGTGTGACATTGTGAACCAGCATTTTGTGGAAAAAGTCTCTCCAGGCGATGTGATTAATACGTGGTCAGGTGTACGTCCACTTTGTGATGACGAATCTTCAGACGCACAAGCAGTAACGCGTGATTACACCATCGAGCTGGATGATATGTTTGATGATGCCCCATTATTGTCTATCTTCGGCGGTAAGCTCACCACTTACCGTAAGTTAGGGCAAGCCGCAGTAAACAAGCTCGCGCCATTCTTCCCTAAAATGAAGGAGGAATGGACAAAGTCAGCCATACTTCCAGGTGGCGATTTTTCCAATCGCGAACAGCTTTCGACTGCACTTCAGCATAGTTACCCATGGCTCAACCAAGACATCATCCGTCGCTGGGTACGCGCTTATGGAACACTAAGCCATCGAATCATTGGGCAAAGAACCAGCATAGAAGACATGGGCACCGATTTCGGTCACGGATTATATCAAGCCGAAGTGGATTACTTAGTTCAGCATGAATGGGCAACCACAACGGACGATATCTTATGGCGACGATCCAAGCTTGGTATAGAGTTTAGTGAATTGGATGTGGAAAAACTTGAGCTCTATTTAAACAAACCTGAAGCAAGGTTAGGAATCGCCGTTTAAAAAAGTCTTTTAGATCAATACAGTATTTTACTTATCAGCTCCTGCAACACTTACCTCTTATTGCCTACCCGGCTCAAAAATAGCCGTGGTAGGCTCTTTATAAATCCAACCCTCTGCCAATAAAGTGTCATTTTTACTCGCAATGTTTTTCTTTCTAAATATAATGCCTATTTATAACACGGGATACGTGACACCCAATTTCAGGGTATTTTCACTCTGATTTTTTCATACTAAAGCTCATAAAATTATAAAGTCACGAAGGAAAAACAATAAGAAAGAACGCCAAGGAATGGTGAAACTGGTCGGTTGAACCTTAATAATAAATTCCATCATATATAGGCGTTTTGTGGAAAAAAGACCCATAACATTAACTGCACTTGCATTTGCTGACGCTCCGGTTACTTCAATCTCTGGACCAATCGAAGTTTTGACTATTGCCGCCTTTCTTGCTGGCGCACCGCAACCCATAATTAACATCGTAACTCAGGACAACATGCCCGTTAACGGTTTGGGGGGAGTAGCACTTTCCCCTACCATCGCAATGGAAGATGTCAGAGAAACCGACATACTGCTAGTCGGCTCTGTCGGTTTTCCAGATAAAGAACTCAAAGCTTGTTCAGAAGCTGCACTTCAATGGCTAAAAAGCTTTGAAAGCAAAAACATCCCCATCATTTCCATCTGCACAGGTGCGTTTGCGCTCGCCAAAGCAGATTTATTGTCGAAGTGTAACGCTACAACGCACTGGCACTTCGCCAACATGTACCGTGATATGTTTCCGGAAATCAAACTTCGCGTTGAACGTCGCGTTACATGTGATAATAACCGTTACTGCACCTCAGGTATCAGCGGTTATAGCGATGTCATGATGTTGATCGTAGAGCAACTCTTTGGTTTAACTGTACGCGAAAATTGCCATCAATTTATCTTTGGTGACACCGACCAAGTGCAGCAAAAATCGCTGGCTAAATTTATCCCTTATCGCCAGCATAACGATTCATTAATCCATCAGCTTCAAGACTGGATGCACAGTAGCCACAATTATCAGTTTTCGGTATCTGAATTGAGCAAACGCATCCACTTGAGTGAGAGACAGATGAAGCGTCGATTCAAACTGGCGACCGGACAAACACCGATTCAATACATTCAGCAGATTCGGCTTTCCACAGCTAAAGACAGATTGGAGAAAACTAAGCAGACTGTAGAGGAAATTAGCCGAGCAGTGGGTTACGAAGACGTGCGATACTTCCGGGAATTGTTCAAGAAATCGAATGACATGACGCCCTTGGAATATCGAAAGCGTTATCAGCATTAAACAAATGGCGGGGATATCCCGCCATTTTTTTATGCTACTGAGGTTTTACTGCTAGCAGCCCTGCACTAACTAACCCCCGTGATACATTTGAGTAGTCATTAGAAGTTAGAGGATTAGGGTTCATCGCACTCATTCCCACCATTGCCAATGCGCCAGATAATGACTTGGTCCCAGATTGCTTAGCCAAGTTATTTTTCGTCTGGTTCATTCTCGCTTGATTATCGATATCGACAGCGGCCTGATTAACCTCTTCTGGCGACATATGAATAGAGTCACCAACACCCAGCGTTTCCAAGTATTTGTCTAATACATGGCGCTCTGGGCTTGAAATACGATCGTGCAAGGTTTGTACGCCATCTTGAACTGAAACGTTACTGAATGTTGGAATTCGCCAAATTTCTTCAGCCAGTTTACGGTAATCCGCTTCAAGTAAATTCAGTGCCATGGCAATAGAATCTGCACAACGACCCAACGCTATTTCGTTGACATTTCTATTGTATTTAATGTCATTCTTCCACTTAGTTTGTTTGCTTCTAAGGTGCTTGCCAAACGAGTCCCAAAGCAGAACTTTTAACAACATAGGATTTACCATTGTACCAAACTCTACGTTTGTCCCTACCCCTACTGTTGCCCCTGCTGAACCTTTGAACGTAAAATCACCAGAGCCTTTAACTATGGCTTCTAAACCCGCGGATGCTCCTATACCTGCATTTACAGAACCGGTCACGCTGCCTGACAACATGTTGAGTCCACGAGCTTTCAACGTAAACGTACTGGTTCCCTGAGCTTTTGCTCCCGCAAAAACGCTCGCACCAATTTTAGTTTTGATCACTTCATCGCCAGCAAAGATATTTGCTGTGTTCAACGTACCAGTAAACTGAACCTTTGCGCTAGCACCAACAAATAGCTCTCCTTCATTTTTCAGAGACATAAAGTCTGCGACTGAAAGTTCATGAGATATGGTCAGTTTCATACCCGCTTGCGCTGCTAGCTGCGCATCAATTTCTAGGTCAATACCCGGAATGAGCTGCATGGAAGCAAAAGAGTCATCTTCGTCTTCTTTTTTGTCAGTTTCCCATGCTTTACTTGGCGACTTATCGAAACTGAATTTGGAGCTTGTCTTTTTGCCCGCTTCTTCACCCAGCTTCTTTTCTCGAAATCCAGCAGCACCACCCTGACCTATTTTTGTATGTGCGCTGAACTTACTGTTTTCACGGCCAAACACTTCAGCCGACGCGTTAATCTGGTTCTTCATTTTTCCGAAGTCCCAGGTTTTCTCAAATGCTATTTTCGCTTCAGCAAATAGAGATTGAGATGCTTCATAACTTGCCGAAAAATCTTCGGCACTGAACTTTCCTTCAGAAGAGGACTCAGCACCTTTTTTGGAAGATTTCTGAAACAGCTCATTCAACGCAGGCCAAAGATCCGCATTACACTTCAAGTGTTTTTGGTAAGCTTCCAAAAGTGTATGAACTTGCGCCTCTAAGATCTCGACTTTCAACTTACCCAATTCAGCTGCAACAACAATGTTGCTATGTGAGCGTTTTAACACTTCTTGTTTGTTATGCAGCATTTGAAAGAACGCACGGTTTATCAGTTTGGAACGGACCGACTCCGTAGGTGATCGGTGTGGCTGGATAACCTTCACGACACTGCCAAACTTCTTCGTCACTCGTTCTACAAAAAACTGCCATACAGGATGCTTAGTAACCGCTGCACTATTGCTGTTACCTGACTGACGATACAAATCAGCCTCAACCTCGGAATAGATAATATCTATCGCCTTCTCTAAATATGGTAAGGCTCTATTGGAGTGCCTTCTGCCGCATGCGAGAGACAGTTTTTTTAACCACTGCTCAATTTCTATTGCACACCCTAAATTATTGATTAATTTTCCACCGTCTCCTTTGATTGATGACACATCAAAATCGAGATTGGCGGCGGCAAGCTGTTTTTTATTCATAGGCTTTCCTGTTGTTTAAACCTCAATGCTTAAGGCATCTCGCCATGTGAAAAGCGTTGAGCGTATTGAGTTGTCACGTGCTACAGACATGACCTGATCGATGATTTGAAGTAGCGGAAACCAGTCATCTCCCGTATCCACTAGCCCTTCTCCACTCAATTGATTGGGCGATGCAAACATTGGGGTTGCCTGCCAATCAGTGAGTGCTTCCCGAGAAGTTCCAATGCGATGACTGGCCCCGAAATCAATCAATCGAATTGTTCTTAAATTAGGGACATAAAGTATGTTGGAAGGCTTAATGTCACCATGCACCCAGCCGTTTTTATGGCAGTGTTTGATTGACTGAATTACGTGTGATAGTAACGACGTAAACAGCGCCACATCCTGCGGGTTAAAGTCACTCAGAGGTATAGCGTGTTGATCAAATTCCAGCGTAAGCTGCAGGTTCGACCAATCCACATCCAGTACCTTTTGAATTTGACTGCCTCTGCATTCCTGAAGAGCAGCCCATTCACGCTCAAGTGGCTCTTTTGTCTCAAATTGTTTGATGTAGCGATCCGGTGACTCACCAATTGTTATTAACTGGTGAGCTTTAACTCGCGTGACTAATTCTCGACCACGTGACGTATTCATCGGATTCACTACACCGTCTAACATGCCTTTTCCTATAACTGCCTAGGCAAAGTAAATTGAACAAACAGAGACTTATCCAACGGTTGGTTGGAGTCGCGCAGCGTGTAGTCCAATACAATGTTGCTCTGGTTTATTTTGTAATCCAGTTTGCGAATCAAGCGGCTGGCTGTCGAACTGCTACGGTTCGAAAAAATGGCTCGGAACAGCGCCCACTGACCAGTATAGGACTGCGACACCACTCGGTTTTTACCGTTATAGAATTCCGTGCTGAGGTAACCGTCCACATCAGAGGTTGGCCATATCACGTCACGCCATACTCGCGGGCCATGTTTATAGCTAAACAGGCTTTCTGCTTCCCTTAACTGGAATTCCGTGACATTGGTGCTCATTGAACTCGCTTTGAAGCCAATTCTCAGTGCGAGCTCTTCTCCAGAGGAACCAAAGAAGATCTTACTGAGCTTCCTTGCACGTTCGAGTTGCTTACGCGTATTTACGCTGATAGGAAGGGTAAGACCACCCACTTCGTTGAATTTCAAGCGGTCGTTATCCCAATAAACAAAAGGTTTTAGATACTCATCGACATAAAGTTCAAGACGACCACTGGTTTTAAAGAATTGAGTAAAGTCATCCAAACTCACTTCACCACGCCCATGTTGAGTAAATGGGAAACGGCCCTCAATGGCAGACACATAAAACTGGTAAACACGCTCGTCCCACTGAATATTCAGATAAGACACGCTGCCACGGACGACTTGCCCCCACGCTTGCTTACTCAGATCTTTCGTCCAAGAGGCCACTTTGCTTGGCGCTTTACTGCCCGCTTTTCGAAAATTCACAATTGGGTCTGCACTACCCTGAGCATGCGCAATAGCATAAGCGTGGAAGGATTTCCCTGGATTGGTGCTAGACAGTGCGGCGTCAAAGAACGAGTTCAGCTCATCCACCTGAGCAATCAAAGCGTCGATCGGCTTGTCATTTCCTTTATCTTTACCGCTGCCATTTACAAAGCGAGAGAAAGGTAGAAACGCTTCATTCACGACGAAAGAAGGTTGTAATCTCAGCAGCTTATCACCCACAGCTCGGTTTACTTTGTTAGCTTTATTTAGCGCCTTTTTGGCTTTTTTAAGACCAAGCTGACCAGCGACGCGTTTTTGTCCTTTGGTATCAGGCTGCTCAGCGACAGCCAATGTGGTGTTAACCACCACAGCGTCTAATACGTCCAACAGCGGACTGGTTGCAGGCGCACGAGCATTTCTGAGAGCAAAGCTTAGATCAGATGCATTATTGAACTGCTTAACCTGAATGTTATTGACCAGATCCTTCCACTGATAAATGTAATCCGCGAAGTACAGGCGCTGCACTTGCTTACTCAATTCCGTAAGCTCAACCACCGATGCACCAGACATATCACCCTGAATCGCCTTGAACTCGCTCATTAGGGTATTCAAGAGCTCAGATTTAGCGCTCAAATCAATCTGCGCGTAACCTTGCTTAGTGAAGACTTCAGGGATCAAATAACCGTGAAAATCACTGGAAAATTCAAATAAGCTGTCAAATTTTTCACCCAGTTGACTGCGCAAATCCACTTGAGTGCGGTATTCAGGCATGGCTTTGATACGCGCGTAGATCAAGCGCTCTGGCGATAAGCCTTCTAGGTTATTGGTCGCCACGGCAATCAGATCTAGGTTGGGTTGAAGTTGGTTGTCATAATTACCGTTGAATACATCTTCAATCAGCAGCGACAAAACGGACAACTCGTCCGGGGATAGCTCCCCCTGATCCTTTAAGTTGTCTAATAAGTAGGTTTGCAGCTCCTCAAAGTTAAGCTGTTCCTTATCAAACAACATCTGGTAGTAGCGAAGAATTTCAAAAATCCTGCTTGGATTTCCCAAATTCACGTAAACGTACAATTCACTGCTGATCAGTTCTTCAAGTTTGGGCAGTAAGATTTGATGCAACTGCCTTTCGTAGGCGAGGTAGACGCTCTCTGCAGTATTCGTCTGCTTCACACTGACCATTTCATGCCAAGGTCTAGGCTGTACCCCTTCAACAACAACACTTTCCAACTCAGATAGCACCGCGATCATCTCGGACATAGAGTAATCATTACTCAGCTCATTGATGCCACTTTTGTAGAAGCGAATCTGCGCCAACGCTGCTGTACGCCAATCTTCATCAACGTTCCAGTTATCTTTTAACTTGAGCCCAGCAATGGAAATCAGCGCCACAATAGAGACTAATACCGCAGAGCGAAACGCAAAGTAACCAGCATGACGCCACTCATTAACGCCCACAATGTTCTTCTCAGGAAGAATGACTTTGTTGAACAAGCGTTGGGTAAAGTAACCTCGGCGGTTTGGCTGTTGGTCTTCTTGCCTAACCGAGTTAAATTCGGCCCGCTGCGCAACTACTTGCGTCAGTAAATCGTGTTCAACGCCTTTTTGCCCCGAGGACATCATATAAGCGCCACGAATCCATACCGCTTCTCGAACGCGATTCTCGCGACCGATATCGGTCAGCAATTCGTTGACTCGCTCTAAAAAAATTCGAAGCTGATAAGGCCATGCGATGATCGAACCTGATTTTTCGCTGTTCACGTTTCGAAGCAACTCGAATTGCTGCTCCGCGATAGACTGAATCAATTTGTGGCTTTCTGCTTCGAATTGATGCTTGTCGTAGCGACGCAATTGATCGCATTCGAAGGTAATACCGAATGGGTTCTCAGAGTCACATGCCGTGAAACTTTCAAAGAAGCCCGTAAAGTCCGCAATGGAGTCTGCTTTGGAAAATGCAGCATATACAGGTAAGTTGAGATCCAGCTCTCCCCCCATTGACAGCACGGCTTCCTGATAAATACCGGAAAGCTTGGCTCGTTCTTTTTTGTCACCGATCATGAGTCGATCACAACCGATCACAGCAACAATACCGTTTAAGCCTTGTCTTGGACGGTACTTAAGAAATTGCTTTGCCAGTACTTTCCAAAGTGCTTCGTCGATACCCTCGCTGTCAAATATCCGATGGCCGACCTCCACCACAACAGCATTATCATTGATCCAGAAACGCAAGTACTGTTCGGTATCACTTTCGTCTAGGTAGCGATCGTTAACAGGTTCAAACCCGTTTTGCAGCAAAATAGCGCTTTTAGCGTCTTTTTCACCACCAACAACCAAATACCAAGGTAAGTTGTATAAACTCTCTAGTTTGTTGCGCCCCTGTCCCAGAATTTTCTTGGTCGCGACGCGGAACAATTGTTGAATAACTCGCGTATCTTGCTTAAGCAGAACTTCAAGATCGTGCTCTTCCGACTCTGCTTGGCTAAGGTTGCGTTGTTTCCACCACCAAAGTGCAGTGAAGATTAGGATAATGCTCGTTAGGCCGGTCGCTACCCACTTCAACCAAGTAGGTTTCCCTTCGGGTAAATACACCCAAAGTGTTATGCTTCCTACAATGGCAGCGACGGCTAAGACAATGGAAAAAATCTTTTTAAACATCTTACTTCTGCGCTCTTCTTATCGTGGCGTTTAGTCCAAAACGTACATTCAGTTCGTTTTTCAGTTTTCGAATTTCGCTCAAGTCATCGCCCGCATGAATGTATAACTCAACACCATGATCCGACTCACGAGTGAACGACTCGTAACCGGCTTGATTCAGCTCTGAAGACAAGCGAGTAGCATCTCTAGAACGAGAGAAAACGGCCAGAACAATTTCCCACTGCTGAGCAACCACTTTGCCCTGCATCCCCGTTATCTCTTCAAGGTTTTCTTGCTCTCGCCCCAGATCTTCATCCGTACTTAGGTAAAGCAGTTCTCCGCTGGTTTTCTTTAAGCTCACACCAGACATATCAATAGCGCCGAATTGTGCCAGTAGCGGCTGAGATCGGCTGTGATACCAATACTCGGTAAAACCATATCCAGTGGCGAGAATCAAAAACGTCAGTCCCAACGTTTTTCCCATGCTGATCATCAGCCAAGGTTGTTTCCCTTCGATCAATTTAGGGGTTTGCGGGACTGGCAAAGCGCTTTCATTGCGATAGCGACGAATCAGCCCGTAAGCGCGGGAAGTAATATCATGCAATTGACTTTCATCTTCATGGCGATAACGCCCTTTGAAGCCAAGGGTCAGCAACACGTACTGAAGCTCAATGAAGTCCGAAAGTTTGTTTGGCTGCTGGCAAGCTTTCTCAAGCAAGATGAAAAAGGCTTCGCCGCCGTTGCGTTGTAAAAAAACCTTGCTCAAAAGCGAATGATTTTCCCAGCGAGCACGCTCTCCCCATGGGGTGTAGAGCACCGCTTCATCAAAGGCAGCACACAACACGAAACAACTTTTTTCGATAACATTGGGGTGATAATCCAAGTGCAAACCGCGTAAACGGAAGGCTTCAATCGCATCCAGCAATTGTTGGCGAAAGCGGTTAATATCGCGTGGCGCACCTTGGCGTTTGATCGTAACCAAAATACCCAATAGTTCCGTTGCCGCATTCATCAGCGGACTGCCGTATACCGTTAGGTTTTCAATTAACTGCTCGGTACCCGACGTGTCCGCTTTCGGGCTCAGATTACTCCGCTCTTTACTTTGTGTATTCGCTGCTTGGCGATGAATTTGAACCGTGGGTTCTTCGTTAAATAGTCCTGCCATTGCCTACCTACCTGATCACATGAAAGTCAACGTGGATATCGTCGATTCTTTCATCGATATGAAGGGCAATCGCTTCGTCTCGTTTCACCAAGGCTTGCCATAAGTCGGACTTAGTATCTATTTCAAAATACGCCGCATCATTCAGCGATTTCAGCTCTGACGGTGCATAAGGCAAATGGCGAAGTGGTACGCCAGATAAGGCATTACGCACTAGCCCTGCTATATCACCGTTGCCAGCAAGTTTTGCTGCACGGGGGAATTCTTCGCTCAGGCGCGTTGCACCCATCGACGAAGACACCACCAACACAAAACGGCCTTGGTTGTACAAACTACGGTCATCGACCAAAGTGCGGAGCAAACGGCGGCTCGCAAACAACTGTCGGTCCCACTTGAGAGTGGAAACGTTATCGATTTGAACTTCACGCAACAACACCAGTAACTCTGCAAACACCGAAGAGAAAATGCTGTAGAGATCGTTTTGGTTCCAAGCAGGGAAAGACTTCGGCATTTTGCCTTCTAAGCCTTGCATTTGACCCGCCATCGAAACACATTCGAGGTATAGATGACGCGTCAGAAAGGTGTTATCGAGGTTCCATTGCTCTAATTTCGGCATCCATGCACCCATGACTTGTAGCCATAGGTAATCTCGCATTAAAGACTGATAACTTTTGCTGCTGGTTTCGGCTTGCAGTCGTGCATGGATCGCACGCGATCGATACTGCACTTGCGCAAACACATCCGCCACCGAATCGGTAAGATAGCTGGACACACCAAAATGCAAGCTCTGAGGGATAAAAGCCTGATTGAGGATAACTGCACCTTCAGATTTGTGTTCACTGATTTCAGCCACGGCAATTAGAATAAAGTCTTTCAGTTCATCGCCTTCGAGTTTTAGCTGAATGTTCATTTGCGCCAGCTCAAGTTGCACTGGGTCACTGTGCTCGCGGCTGGTGTCGTAAACGGGGTGTTCATTGGCACTGTGTCTTAAACGTACATCTTCACCAACGTCAATGGTCCCCGGTCTTGAAACTGGTAAAGCGAGATACACTTTTTTATGGCTGGTGTTTTTAGGCACATCGATAACAAGTGCCTGTTCGATTTCAAACGGTGTCCCGTCAGGGAAAATGCCTTTCGCTCGACGTACTGACACCTTACCAATGCTTAGCATGGTTCGATCCAACTCAAGATGAGTTAAACCGTAAGAGTTAGGGCTGATCTGTCCGACAAATTCGCGAGTAAAATGCTCAACGTAGCGTTCTTGTTGTTGAAAATGTTGTGGGGAAAGGAACATACCTTCGCTCCAAACCACTTTATTATTATCCATTATTTTTCTTCTTCTCCCGACACGGACAGGTTGATGCCATCCACTTCAATATTGATTGCTACTGAATTGAAAACCACAGGTTCGTAGATCACTTTATTCTTAGCTTCTCGGTAATCGGCAAATCCGGCTATTACCCCAATGAACTTCACACCAGTTCCTAACGGGATCACTTCTTGACGTGTTTCTCCGGGTAACAAACTTGGTAACTGACGAGCCAGAGCCAATTCCGCTTTCAATACGCCCTGCTCATCGTTGAAAATTTGAATAAAGTCGGCTTGCTCAAACGCATTGCTGTTGGTCAGCTGATAAATACGCAGCTCAACTGGTGAGGGTTTCCCCTCTACATTGGGATTGATGTTGGAAGCAGCAGTGATGTTGATGATCAGCTTTGGTTCCACCAACTCGTCACTCCATAAACTGCACCCAGAAAGCAACAGTAATAAGCTCAATACGCAGATACGACGAAACATCACTTCTCCCCTTCTAAGTTACGCTGCAAGCGCATCGCGTCGCGGAAGTACGCTTGAAACTTCACCTGCCAATCTCGGTTTTCAACCTGTCTGGTGAAATAGCGCTTGTACATATCCCAGTACTTCGGCTTACGAGACCAAAATCCACTTCCAGACAAGTCATCGAACATCGACTCCATCGTTTTTGGCGAAATATCAGAAAATAAACGGGTTAACGCCATTTCCAGTGCTTTGTCTGTGCGCTCTTGCAAACGCTGCTCTTGGCTTTGTCGTTCCACCATGGCAAACGCTGTGGACTGAGCCACCGTGTTGATATCGTTGTTTGTTGTTGGCTGAGTCGCTGCCACTTCTCGCAATGGAAACGATGCATGAAGGTCACTGTCTTTCAGTGGATCTTCATCGTCTGTTTGGAATTCGAGATCCAAATACGTTTGCTGCGTTTGCTTTATGGTATCCGTGTGCAAAAACGGATCATCGTCCACCACATCCAGCGTCGAAATAGTGAAATCGGGCTGGTCAGATACCTCAGGAACATCCTGAATAAATGGCGTAATCTCATTGCTGAATGGGTCATCACCAAACGGCGAGGCGACAAGGTTTTCCGAACCGCTTTGTGCTTTCGCTTGATCCGGTACAAAACACGAAACAAGCAATCGGTAACGACCAATGTCTAACACGTCACCATCGCTCAATGTCGATTGATTACCGTTACCTAAAGGCACATCAGAACCATTGATAAATAAACCATTGGTGCTGTTGTCTGCGATTTGATATCCGCGTGAAGTCTTACGAACGATGGCGTGCGTACCTGAAATTTCTCGGCTCGCGTCGCTCAATTGCAATGTCGCACCAAAGGCACGACCAATGTCCCCACCTTCTTCAGGAAATGCCTGATTCCACTGAGCAATGCTTTCACCATCTGGAGAGCTAATAATTCTAATTGATAGAGGCATTTGACTGACCTTCAATAAATTCGATAGTTGGAATTAACGGCACTGAGAAATAGCGTCATTAAACTCGTTAAGAAAGTTGGGATACTTCTTCGTAAACGCTTTCGAGAAATACACGCCCAAGGGTTGAGATTTCACCCTCGTACGAGATATCGCTCGGTAGCTGATACCCATTTTCTTAATGGTTTCGTCGATCACCGCGTCGTTACCCAAAATTGCGCCAACTTCTCCGCCGAGCATCAATTCAATAAGGGCTTTTGGTGTTCTTGGCTTTTTACTCACGCGGTAACCATTTTTATGTAGCCAGAACCATTTGTTCGAACCAAACAGTGCCGCGACTTCGACCTGTGATTTGAACGTGATGTTGTTCATTTCCGCTGAGTCCGACAGGGAGAACCAACTCCAGTTTTGCTCATCTAGCGGAGCAGAATATTCCGCATACTCATCGCGTTTGCTGTTATGAGACGCGAGGAAAAACCCGTGTTGAGAACCCACCTCTGTCATAAGCTGTGCGCGATCCCATTTGGTCATGGTGAGCTGGTAAGGTTGGTCCATTACCCGCATCACGCATTTCACTTTGTCGATACCCGGGCCTTTCATTTCACCCTTTTCTTGGTATTGATAAGGGAACCACTCTTGGGTCGCCAATAGCAGTCTCTCTGGGCGATTAAACGCCAATGCCGACTCACTGACCCCAGCACTAATCAGGGCTATCAAAAGAATTCGAATCATGGCTCGTTATGCTCCATGCTCATGCCAGAAGAACGCACAACGTTGCCATCTCGTGCGTAAATATCACTGGCCATTTCAATCAAAACAAAAGGCACTTGTGTGTTCACTCGCTCAGCTTGTTTGAAGCTAATGGAAATATCGGGAGGTGAGAGAACCCCAACAGGTAAGGAAGCTGGCGCAATGCCTGTTTTTAGAATGTCGAGACCGTATAACGCGGCTTGGTGAGCATTGTTATCAAACCCAACCCCCACCGACATCAAAGCACTTTGCGCAGTGCCGTTAACCGCGTCTGGAACCGCCGTCAATAGAGGTAAAAATTCCGAGTAAATATTAATTTCATCAATACGGTTCAGTAGACTAGAGCTCCCCGTCAACCAAAGCAGAGAGTTGCTCAGAGATTGATCATCGACCTTCATGGCGTTTACTTGTTCTCGCATAACACGACCAAGCGAACGCTCTGGTTCGCGTTCATCCACTTCAATTGGAAAAATGCGAATACCTTGTTTTTCCGCTTCGTTTTTTAAAGGGAGATACTGAGTCAGATAGGCACTGGTGTTTGACTTGGCATACAGCACACCAATTTGCGTCAAGTCGGGGCGGAAACGGCGCAAGAAGCTCAAGGTTACGCCCGCTGGCAAATTCAGCGATGTGTAAGCGAAGTTGTTGCCACTCGTTTGATAGTTGTCCGTCAATCCCATCAACACCGGATCTTTGGCGTTCACAGACACAACTGGCAGCTTACCCCCAGAATAGGCTTTATGGAGTAACACAGTGGCACGAGATCCCACGGTGTAAATAAGGCTGGCTTCTTTTTCTGCTCGTAGGGACCAGTCTCTTAGACCGGCCATTGTGTTAGGCAGTAGGAAAACACGAAATGACACGCTAGGCATTTCGCGGCGGTACACCTTAAGAATCGTCGACAGCGCCACATCATAAGAATCGGCTTTTCGAGAGACCAGTACCCAAACCACAGGGTGTTCACCATGTGGCGAAAACAAAACGTCCGAGTCATTGGCGTTAATTTCCCATTGAGCACGCTTTTCATTTTTTAGATGCTCGCCTAACCATTCAGGCCATTCTGCATGGCTCATTGGCGCTAGCAGTACATTGACCAAAAGCAAAATTATACGAATCATGCGACTGCTTCCTGTTTTGGTTCACGATCAAATATCCACATGAGGAAACCAGCTGCGGTAAAGAAGGCAGAAAGCGCAAAGAACGCGTATTCATTCCCCAGACGAGTAAGCAAAATCCCAACGACTATCGAGCCTAAAACATGCCCTAATCGCTCCAGAAAACGATAGGTCGATGCCACAGAATTGGCATTCGCACCTTGTGTTGCGGTCACAACGTGTGTCACTACAGGCGCGTTAATGAGACCATGGGAAACGCCCATAACCAGCATCGCGGCCGTCGCGGTCAACACTAAATAAGTGACATCCTCAAATAGGAAGGCGACAGACAGCACGCCCAAAGACATTGCTGCCACTAAGCTCCCAAGACAAAGCGCCCATTTGGCTGAACCGATTCGGTCGATCATTGGGGACACTTTTCCACTGATGAACAAAACAGAGAACGCATAAGCCATTAGCACCTGACCAATACTTTCACGCTCAACACCAGCATTGGAAAGCAGGATGGGCACAGCAAAAAAGACCACGCCCGTGAGCATCATCTTGGTGGGAATACCAACCAGTAACATGGTGCGCATAAAAGCAGGCACACGCATCAATGCAGCGGAGTCTTTTAACATCATGGTTAAATTCTCTTTCAATGATCCAGAGTTGCTGCCTTGAGGCACCATCGAAGGCAGAGAAAGACTGAAGAGATACATAAGACCACCCACTAATACAGACAGCATAAAGATGCCCTGTACACCAACCGTATCAGCCAAAAGTGCGCCAATCGCGGCACCGGAAATAAAGCCCGCATTGAAGCAGAAGACAATGATTCCAGCAGCCTGGGTTTTATTCGATTGGTCACTGCAACGCAGAATATAGCCTTGCACCGCGATGAAGATCGTCGCTTGCCCAACACCAGAGATGAAACGCGCCACCAATACAGTAATTAGTTGAGAGTCGTAGGCAAGTAATAAACACCCTGCAGAAGAGAGTAAGACCCCCACACCCAGTACCTTGCGAATGTCGTAGACTTCCACTAGTCGAGACACTGGTAATAAGGTCGCGGCAAAACCCACGAAATACAGGGTAAAGAAGTAAGACGACCAGCTTTCGCTTGCACCGCTCTCTATCGCGACCTGAGTCAGGTATTGTGGCAACACAGGCGCCATCAAAGACTCCATCAGTACAGTCACCAACAGCAACGGTTTAATTTGCGCGAGCACCGTATCGTTCTTAGGTTGCTGCCCCGAATGGCTAAGCAGTCGGATAAAGGCGAAGCAAATAAAGGCGCACCCAGCGAACAAAATCGCAAAATTCTTTAAGGTACGCACCAACTGCGCCAGCAACGCCTTTGGGTAAAACGCGACGGTGACTTGATTGCCTTTGGCATCCCCGATGAGAAACTCCGCCATGTTCTCAACCGACATACCTTTACCATTCGCGCTGCTTTTAGCGATCTCCTCTGTGCCTTGAGAAACCGAAATAGAAGACACTTCCGGGTTAGATTGGCGAAAACTGCCTAGCATTTCGCTTATGCCACTCACCTGATGGTGGCTGATACCGGCGTTCAAAACAGGAGCCAAGCGCTGAGTCACAATGTTTGCCATTGAACTGGCTTTGTTTTCCAAACCAGATTTGTACAACGCCCCAACCATCAAAAAAACACTTGCCGACATCGCAAGGAACACCCCACCGAACGCGGTGAAGTAGGTTTTCGGATTTTCGCTGCGCAGGACAAAGAACACGAACACCGCGGTCAGTACGATCACCAATACCATCATGGGCTGAAAGCGTGCATTTATGGTTTTTTCAATCTCGTGATCGCTAAGCAGCACTTCCAGTGCCCCGACCTGAGTAAACTTGTTACTTAGAGGAATGGTCACTAAGCTGCCCACAAAACGCTCGTCGGTGTAGCGATATAGCTCCTGTTGACCGGAAATCACCCGAATATCAACCACAGAGGAATCGGCTTTAGCAATGGGTGAAAGCACCTTTTCCAGACCAGCGATGTCTTGCAACGGTACCCCCGAACTCAGTACCTGTTCGATACCAATTCGCGCGGCCTCCGTCTGAGCCAGGACCGCATCGCGGCTCTGTTGTTGGTAACTTTTCAGCGCTTGCGCGTAACCCACGACGAAGATCAGCGTTAGCGACAAAATAACCAGTAATGCGCCAAGTAACAGGCGACTATATTGCTTAAACGTATTCAACGAAAACTCCTAGCTCGTACTCAGTGCGTCGAATTGTTCGTTCAAGCAATGAGCGACAGCCATTGGTCGCTTTTGTTTAAGGAAAGACAATCGGTTAAACACCAAAGATTGCACCAAATCGGTGTAATCCATGCCTTCACGTGCTAAGTCATGGCACACTAAGCTGATTTTCTCGCCTTCTGGTCGCTTCAGGTCTGGCTTAGGGTTGGTTTCGAGTACATACAAATTGCCCTCTTTGTCCATGCGAAGATCCACACGAACCAAGGTTTGCAAACCCAGTTGGCGGTAAATCTTCTGCCCAATGTCGGCCAATTCGCCACGCAGCTTTTCGTCGTTTACCGCCACTAGTCGATCTTGAGTGATGGGCTTTACATCCATCGACGTAAAAATGGGTTCATCTTCGTCAAGAACACGCTCCGTAATGGAGAACGCCATTGGCGTTTCAGACTGAGTGAGCTTTCCTTCTTTAAAGACGTATTCACCGGCGACAGCCACGACAAACTCGCGCCCGCCTAGGAACGGTTCGATCATCACGGTATTGCCCGTCGCTTGGCGCACTTTTTCTACAATCGCAGCAAGATCATTGCGATCAAAAACCGGATAAACGTGTATAGACGCACGACCCGACACTGGTTTCACTATGAATCCTTCGTTGAATATTGTTTCAATTTCATCGATCGCATCTTGCTTCACCGCATCATCGAAACACTCATCGATACCAATCGTCACAAATGGAGCCGTAGGCAGACCTGCGGCTTTAATTTCATGTTTAAACAGGTGTTTGTTATCCAGAATACCTGCTGTCATTGGGGAGTGACCGACGTACGGCACACCTAACATTTCAAGGGTGGACGGAAGGTGACACATGGAGTCAAACCCTTGCAGCCCGCCGCTGTTGGTGATGACTAATTCGGTCCCTTTTTCTCTAAGTTGCTGTGCCAAATTAAGGTCTTCGGCAAATACTTCCACATCTTGGAAACCCGACTCACGCAGGGCGTTCGCAATATCATGCGCAACAGGCGCGTACGTTTTAGTCGAGCGAGGGCTCAAGTTTTCAAAAATATAACTGCCCTCCTGACCTTTATCCCCACCGTGAATCACGGCGACTTTTAAGTTCTGGCGAATCCATTCCAGTTGCGGCTTAGAAAAAACTGAATGCGTCATCTGTTTATACTCATGGTGTTGTGTTGCTAAAAAGGCGCTTCAAATGGCAACCCGGCAGCAATCAATGTTTAAAAAAGTAAATAATTAAAGTAATCGTTATTGTTATAAGTGGGCAGACATACTGCCCATTCGCACCGAGATCTCACGCCTCGTTATCATTTGTTTTTATTGAATTTTAATCACAAAACGGCCGTTTTCAGTGTGTACCTTGACCGCTTCTACAGGTTTGCTTTCACTCATGCGAACAATGCACTGGTTTGCCAGTTCTGGCATTAGTTGACGATTGATCAACTGCTCAACGGCACGGGCACCGGTTTCAGGTGAATCATTCATGTTTACCAGCAGTTCAATGACATCTGGGTGATAGTCAAAGCTTGCCCCATAGTGCGACTGAACGCGCTTACGAATGCGATTCAGTGACAGCTCGGCAATTTTGCCCAATTCTTCATCGTTCAATGGGAAATACGGCACGATAGTCGCCCGCCCAAGGAAAGCAGGTTTAAAGTGATTCTGAAGCTCTGGGAAAATAGTTTGTGTAAGCGCAGGAACATCAGGTCGACCGTTTGCACAAGCATTCACCACCGCACCATCAGCGGCGTTCGACGTCATGATGATGATGGTGTTGCGAAAATCGATGTTTCGCCCCTCACTGTCAGAAATCGAGCCTTTATCAAAGATCTGATAAAAGATGTCGTGCACGCCCGGGTGCGCTTTTTCCATTTCGTCCAAAAGCAGCACCGAATATGGGTTTTTGCGCACCGCTTCGGTCAGCACGCCACCTTTTCCATATCCGACATAGCCCGCTGGTGAGCCCAGTAACATCGAGACTTTGTGCTCTTCTTTGAATTCCGTCATGTTGATGGTGGTAATATTGCGTTCACCGCCGTAAAGCAGATCCGTTAGCGCCAGCGCTGTTTCGGTTTTACCCACACCACTTGGCCCACACATGAGGAAAACACCAACAGGTTTGCGTGGATCTGTTAAACCAGCGCGAGAAAGACGAATCGCTTGAGAGAGTTCCGCTATCGGTGTGACTTGACCAATCACTCGCTCACCGATATGAGACTCTAGATGCATCAGTCTTTCCACTTCTTGGCTCAACATATTACCAACCGGAATACCCGTCCAAAGTGCTACTACGTCAGCGATGGTTTGCTCTGTTACCTGAGCCAGTACCAATGGTTGCTCACCCTGCTTGTCGCGCAGTACCTGCATTTTCTCTGCAAGCTGTGCTTTGGCTTCAAGGGAGGTGATTGAACCTTTTTCTTTAAGCTCTTCATCCAACTGGATTTGCAGTGCAATGATCTCATCCACTAGCATGCGTTCTTCGTTCCAACGCAGTTCAATCGACTGATGTTCTGCTTCAAGAGACGCCAAACGCTGTTTCGCTTCTTCCAAACGTTCGCTTTCAACCGACCACAACGCCGACTCGTGAATCAAGGTATCGATTTCGTTATTGGCGTAGCGAATCTGCTCTGCGATCGCTTCCATTTGGCGAGGTGCTGCGCTTTGGCTCAAACCAATGCGAGAACACGCCGTGTCCAATAGGCTAATCGCCTTATCAGGTAGCTTGCGTTCTGGTAGATAACGAATGGAAAGAGAGACCGCTGCATCAATTGCTTCTTGCATCACTTTTACGTTGTGATGCTTTTCCAAGCTACGCTTAACGCCACGAAGCATGTGGATCGCGTCTTCTTCGCTGGGCTCATCCACCGACACCACTTGGAAACGACGAGTCAACGCAGCATCTGATTCAAAGTATTGCTTGTATTCCGCCCATGTAGTTGCGGCAAGAGAGCGAAACTCACCTCGCGCCAACGCTGGTTTTAGGATATTTGCCGCATCGTTTTGACCAGCGATACCTCCCGCACCGATCAACGTATGTGCTTCATCAATAAACATGATGATGGGTGTCGATGATTGTTTGATCTCGTTGATCACATCTTTCAAGCGATTTTCAAACTCGCCTTTAATGCTCGCCCCCGCTTGTAGAAGAGAGAGATCCAAACTGCGAAGCTCAACGTTCATCAAAGCCGGTGGTACATTACCGTTCACGATCTCTTGAGCCAATCCCTCTACTATCGCAGTTTTGCCCACACCAGGGTCGCCCACCAAGATCGGGCTGTTTTGGCGACGTCGACATAAAATGTCGATGGATTTACGAATCTCCTCACCTCTCCCAGTAATTGGGTCGAGCTTGCCGCTGCGTGCGGCTTCCGTTAAGTTTTGCGAGTACTTGTCCAAAGCTGGTGTGGCGGAATCACCACTGGCTGCGACCATGCTCTCGGCAGGTTGCGTTGTTTGGCTGGGTGTATTGACCGCCAAAGACTGACTGCGCAACCATTCAGAAGACAATACGGACACCCACTGACTAAGTACGCCATTGTAAGCGCTCTGACCAACACGCTGTTTCAGCACCATTAATACGTGAAATTCATTGACCACCGATTGCTGATTGTTCAGTGACGCGATCATCCAAGCATCTTTGAGTAATTCGACTAACTCCGGCGACAACGAAGGCGACACGTCGGTACCACGAGGCAAGCTTGCTAGGTGGTTATTGCAACGCTCGATCAACGTCTCTTTAGCTAAAGACGCTTGTTGAATTGCAGCATCCCAACCTTTCGATTGTTGCAGCAACTGAAAAAACCAGTGTTCAGGCTCAATAGAGAAATGAACTCGGTTGACGCATTCCCCAGCAGCAGATTCCAGAGCACTTTTCAGCGAAGGGGTCAGCCTTTTGACCAAGCTTTGCAATTCAATATTAATCATTCTTTTTCCTAACTTTTCGTCAGTGGCATTTCTACAAACTGTTGGCTATTGGATTGGTTGTTCATCCATGCGGATTGCCCAATTCTTAGCCCACTTTTATGGCTACCAGAGAGCTTCAATCTCGGCAAATATTGGCTGTTAACCTTCATGTAAAGGGCATACTTGGTGTTTACCCCCATGTAACTGCGAACCATGTGGTCCACAGCATGAATCATTTTTTTGTCGCTACGGATCCTCAGGTAGTGCGAGTAATCTTTCGGACAGATTTTGATATTCAGTTTTTGACCGGTCATTGGCGTTGATTTACCCGCTAACGCGCCCATCCCTAATTGTTGATTCTTCCCAGATAGCCCAAGCTGAGTCAGTGAACATGGCGTTAATGGCAGATATTCCAAACCACTACGCTCGACTTCAAATTGAGCTTCGAAGTAATCTTCCAGCATGGCTTTAAGTGCTAAAGGGCAAGTCAACTTAAGCCCCAATAATCCTGTGTACTGCACCAAGTGAGACTCGGGCATCGGCGCGACTTCACCCGATTGACCCGCAAGGCTCGATAGCATCTCGGTGATGGACTGACGGTGACGATTCCAGTGGAATGTTTCTTCTTCCATCTGGTAGGTCAGCTCATGTTTTTGTTTGGTTTCGCAGTACAGTCGGTAGTAACGGTTATTGAACGTATCGAAGAAATCGAGTGGCGCTTCATCGCCTTGTTCAAATCGCGCCTTTAATGCTTGGTTATACATAGCGCGAGGTATGGTTCCCGCATTGCCAGACAAAGACGCCACCGAGGTTTTTAAGGTGTACGCGCCATTTCTCTCTGAGGACACTTGCGAAACTTCCGATTTATAGTAGGCAGGAAGAATCTCTGCGCTAAAATTCACCGCAGGTCGTTGACCATTCGTGTGAGCTTGATGCTTGAAGATTTGCCACGCTTTTTCTAATTGCCCTTCAAACGTCCCCTGAGACAAGCGAATTACAGCAGACTCTTGCACCCAGTTCTCCTTGGGAAAGAGAGGTAAACCCCATCCTGCCCTTCAAGATAAATATCCACTTGCGTAAAGCTGTTGAAGCCAGCGAAATAGGCAAAGAAGTAATCCAGCAAATACCCAAACATTGAGATACCGCCATTGACGTTTGCGGCATCGAGTGTGATGGATATTTTGGTGCCATAGGCAAAACACGTTTTGCCAGAAACGCGGATCGGAGCCACGACTTGCTCTTGCTCAATCTTGTGCAATGACTCGATGTAAACATGGTTCTGCACCGCTTGATTGTGGTTGTAGAGCTCGAATACATTCTTAAGCGTTGCTATTGGGTTATCTGTCCCCAAAATAGCGTGATAATTGAAATGTAAGTGGCACAGCAGCGCCCACACATTTTTATTGGTGTCTCGGCTGCGCACCGGAAGCGTTGGTCGACGTAATAGCGTCATAGATGCAGGGATGGTCAGAGAATCACGACAGCTGATTTGGCTGGTAACAGGTAATGAACCAGCACGAACGCCATCGCTCGCGGTTGTTGTAACAGACCAAATACGAGGCTCAGAGGTCGCACTCACATGCTCTAAATCCGCCACTTTCAGACTGCTGCTCAATACGCCTCTTTCATGAGTATTTTGTACCAACTGCCAGCGAAGCGCGCACTCTGCATCATTGTATTTTTCACCGTAGATCTGCGACACCGAGAAGGGTTCACCTTCCGTGACATCCAAGACGTCATCAACGGAAAAGACTTCAAGGTTACTGCCTTGCCCAGAATCCAGATGGATCGGGTACTGCTTCTGACTGAAATCAATTTGGACTGGCTCCGACACCTTGCTTTGCAAGTTGACTAAAGGTGTACAAAACAAAGAAAAATGATGAGCTTGTAGGCTACGCGCCATCTCAACACTCACCTCATTCAAGAAAATTTGAATGCGAAGTTGAGACCCCGTGGTTTTACTGATCACGTCACCCAGATCCAAGCTGAATCCTTGGAAGCGCTCAGAGAACATAAAGAACTCCGTCAGCAATTTAAAGCCGCCAAAACTCGCTGCTTGATAGGGCAATATGGTGTCTTCTGCGTCAAACCCTATAGGCTGCATCGCAGATTGACCCAGCGTGAAGCAGGTGTCGTTGTTGCAAACACACACCTGAGCAATTCCTTGCGCTATCACATCATACAAACGCAACGCAAAGTGGCTTTCGCCTTTGAGATGCAATTTCAAGCGATCGATGCCCAGCTCACTTAATTCGATGCCTTCGTCTGTAGCATCAATCGTAAGTTCTAACATCGCTTTTGCGCTTTCAGCGCCAGCAGGTTTGGCAATATCAAAAGGAGCAAACAGCACCTCGGCAGACGTGACCGTAATTGGGAACAGATCCAAGTCTTCCGTGGTACGAAATACGACAGGTTCATCTGAACCGTCAGAAACATCGAATTCAGTGCCTTTTGGAATGCAGTGCTTTGCGTTGGCATCCTCTGCGATATCAAAATCCAGCATACTGTAGGATGGAACCGGTTTGAGGTAATGCGGGAACAACAAATTAACCAAGCTTTCCGTCAGCTCTGGGTAGGATTCATCCAAGCGCTGCTGGAGCTTACCGTTCATTAAGGCGACGCTTTCAATCAAACGCGCGACTTGCGGATCGTCGATACTGTCTTTTCGAATCCCCAAAGCATGCGCCGCGCCCGGATGACGCTCCGTGAACTGAGAGGCTTCGGAACGTATAAAACGCAGTTCCTGTTCAAAATAGGAAAGCAAAGAATCAGACAAAATTCGACTTCCTTACATCAAGTTTGTTACTGCTGAGATCCAGAAAAGAATCCAGCACAATGGCTTCATCGCCCAGATCTGAATGCACAACGGCAGAAAGACGAAAGCTCAGTTGGTTATCACCCACTTTGCCTTCTTGCACCTCAATCTCAACTTGGGTTAGACGTGGCTCGTAGTAACGGATTAGGTTTTCGACCTCGGCGACGATCTCGTCAGTATTGCTCTTGCTTTGAGCTCTCGCGATGTTGTGCATGCCCAGCTCAACAATGGTGCCTTCACTGATCGAAACACTGTTGGACCACAAAGGGGCACGGCTTGAAATTAAGCCACAAACGTTATCGATGATGGCATCACGCACACCGTCGATATCGTCGCTCCAACTTTGTGTCAATTTCGACATTAAGCTCATTGGGTTTCTCCGATATCGGTGCCTAATACAGAGGTCGTGAGTACTACTTTGGCGTCCATCATTTCGTACTGATATTGGGGCTGTAGCATGATTTCGCACAGGTAACGTGTGTTATCGTGCGGCGCTTCTTCAATGCGCACATAACACGAACGTAAAGGGTAACGTGCAAGAACAGTATCTTCGCCGTAACTCACGTTACTGATGAATTGGTCTAACCAACGCTCTAAGCTGCGACGGCAACTTTCCGCGCTGTCGTATCGACCGACCTGATCGCGAATCTGCGCTTTGATGTAGTGACCAAAGCGGCACGCCATTAAGTTGGTTTGCAGCATGCCAAGCTGACGGCAAGATTCATCCGGTGCCTGCCAAACCGACTGGTTACTGAAAAAACCTTTGTGATTGCTAAGGTAAAGACTAGTTAATGGCATGAAGCCTTGTGATGACCAAAAGCCATCATCTTCACTGAATAAGTCGACTTTGGTGCGAATATCAATAGAGTTTTGAACAACTGCGCCATACGCTCCTGATTCATCATAAGAACGAAGAAAACCAAACCAGCTAATGCGATCGAATTCGCGCATCACATTACCGACCATGAGGTACGCACTGTTTCCCCATAGCGCATTTTTTTCTTGTTTTTTCTCACTAAACACAAACCCCGCAGGGTATTGATAGTAATGCTGACGCATAAGATATTCAGGCATCACCAAGTGAAGAAAGCGAGAGGCGCTTTTTTCTCTCAATAACTGCCATGACAAAAAATCACGGCTACTTAGGATACGATCGATACGTGCGCAATCGTGGAGTTGCCTGCGAGGTTCGTCACCGAAAAAGAATTCATCAACACCTAAAACCATCGGGCAAAATGACATTTCCCCTAGCTCAGAAAGCAGTTGAAGGGTGTAAAGATCGTCGTAATCCAGATCATCGCTATAATCAGCCGAGGCTTTGTGATCAACCATCACAAGCCCAAAAGGCGTACCACCAGCGGTATCGAACTCTTTTGAGTACAGTTTCCTGTATAGGGAGGACTGCTTTAAGTCGAACGAGTAGTTGAGGTCGGCAGAGACCATACTCCAGCTCAGATCTAACAATTTGATTTTGACTCGCCGCTGCGAAACCTGGATTTCAGTCAGCGACTTAAGCCCTGTCCAAGACGATTCCAATTGCTTGAATTGGTTGTGCTGAACCACGTCAGAAAGCTGATCGCTGATGCGGTTATCCAGTTCAGCCATTAAACGGGTAAGCAAAGCTTTAAATTGAACCGTCGACTGAGCTTTGGCGTACCCGAGCAGCTCCTGCCAAGCAGGGCTCTCGAAAAGCGTACGGTTGATGTCAGTGTTTGGATTCATTAACGACTCAATTCAAAGCATTCGGGGACAATGTCCCCGAATGGGATTAACCAGGAATGTTGGCGACCATGCGAAGCGAGGTCGTCAGTTCTTCCATTTGCAACCATGGGCGCAAGTAGGCGACAGCTGAGTAAGAACCTGGGCGACCAGCTTGCTCTTCTACCGTAACTTTTGCTTCAACAAGTGGATGTGTGGCTTTTGCGTCATTGCCGATGGCATTCGGGTTGACGTACTGGTTGATCCAAGAGCTCAGCTCTTTCTCAACATCGTTTGGATCAAGGTTTGAACCAATGCGATCACGCCCCATAACTTTCAGGTATTGTGCGATGCGGCTACTCGCCATGGTGTATGGCAAGCGCGCTGAAATAGCCGCGTTGGCTGTCGCGTCTGGATCAGTGTAAGTCTTTGGTTTGTGAGCTGTTTGAGCACCCATGAACACAGCGTAATTTGTGTTCTTGTAGTGCACTAATGGTAAGAAACCAAGGTCGCTCAGCTCTTTCTCACGCTCATCCGTTAGGTTTACCTCGGTTGGGCATTGCTGCAGAAGGTCGCCCGCATCAGAGAAGTGCGTGAAGTTTGGTAGGTTCTCTACTTTACCGCCATTCTCTGTACCACGAATTGCTGTGCACCAGCCGTATTTCGTGTAGGCCTGAGTCATAAGAAGACCGAATTCGTATGCCGCGTTGCTCCATACAAAATCGTTGTCTGAAGAAACGATCTGCTGACCGTTGTCACGAGTTTGAAGCTCTTCAAACGCGAATGACTTAACCGGTACCGTTTCTGAACCGTATGGCAAACGAGCCATGGTTTTTGGCAGCGTTAGAGCCACGTAACGAGCGTCGTCGCTTTCACGGAATGCGTTCCAGCTCGCGTAAGCTGGAGAATCGAAACCAGCCGCAACAGGCTTACCTTCAGCAAAGCTACCAAACGAGTTAAAGTCGAACATGCCTGCGTTGGCAGCCGCAACAAATGGCGCGTGAGAGGCAGAAGCCACTTCACCCATGTAACGCAATAGCGCGATGTCTTCATCGCCGTAACCAAATTCGTAGTCACCAAGCAGTGCACCGTATGGTTGACCACCTGCTGTACCAAATTCTTCTTGATACACCATGTTGAAGAAACGGCTGCGATCGATCGCTGGAGCATCTTCAAATTGTTCTAGCAATTCGTCTTTGGTGTAATCAACCAGTTTGATTTTTAGATCAGGACCTAATTCACTGTTTTTAACCAGCTTCTGAAGCCCCAACCACGAGCCTTCTATTTTCTGAAACTCGTTGTTTTGCATAACGGATGAAAGCTGCTCAGAGATTTTGCTGTCTAATGCGCTGATCGCTTTTTCAATAGTTAAGGTTAGGTTTTTATCCCAAGTCACCGTGCCTTCAAGCGCCTGAGAAGTCATGATACTCAATAGCTCTTTGGTGGTATCAACAGGCGTTTGCGCCGTTGCACTGATCGCGCGATCTAAAAAGCTTTGTGCCGTTTCCGCTTCGCCTGCACCTTGTGCTGCTTGTTGTTCTACAGACATTATTCCGCTCCCTCTTTGTTCAGACCCAGTTCTTCAGCCAAACCATTGATGGCGTCCGCACTTTGCAGAACTTCTTTCAACAGACGCTCGAGATCTCTTGAACGATCAGCTTTGCTTAATAAGACTTTCAGCTGCTCACGGGTTTTCACAAGCTGCTTGAGTGGGTCGATCTGTTCAACCAAGTTCTCTGGGTGGAAATCTTTCATCGAGCGGAAGCTCAGATTCACTTCAAACTGGCTGTCGTCGTTTGCAAGCTTGTTGTCCACTTTGTAAGAAAGGCGCGGATGAATTTGCCCCATTACCGTATCGAAGTTGTCTTTATCGATACCTGTAAATTCGCGCTCTTCAAGATCCACTTTTTCAGATTCTGGTTTGTGACCGGAGAAGTCACCAATTACACCAACAACAAACGGCAGTTCTTTGGTCTCTACAGCGCCATTCGTTTCAACATCGTAAGTGATACTAACGCGGTTTTTGCTGACGCGTTTATGTTGTGAATTCAATGCCATAACGGTGTCCTAAAATGAGATATTTCATAAAAAAGACACGCCACAAAAGAGTGGCATGTCTTAGGGATGGGAGGATTACTTACCAGATGTCATTTTTCCGGCTGGAATATCGTAAGTTACAACACCACCACTCGTACTAATATCACCACCTTCAGTTTCGTAGTTGTGCTTCTGAGAAATTGATGTGTAAGAAAGAGATAAGCTCTCGTATGGTTGAGAACCGTCAGTACCGCTTACGTTGTAAGTCACAAGACGTGCTTTCTCGAGTTTCACCTGAAAATATACATCCACACCTTGACCATCGTTAGACGGCTTAGTGAATGCAACTTCAACGGTTTTTCCTTCTTTACCTGGGTTGAATAGGTAGCAAAGTAGATCTTCAGATGCACCATCAACTTCTTTGGTTACGCTTACTTCACTAACGCCAACCATGCCAGAATCAGCATTCGTTGCATTACCAATATCCATGGACACGTTACGAGCACCGCCCCAAGAGTAAGAGTTAATTGCAAACCAACCCTCATTAGTTCCTTCAGCGGTCTTTAGATCTTTCATTGTTGCCGCACCTTCAACTTGAAGCCCAGCAACACGCATGTAAATACTTGCCATGATTTTTCCTTATTTATAAAAAACGATTACCAACTCAGAGCCGACGAAGCGGATGCTTTAGGTTCGTTATCTTGTTTAGATGGGGTATCAGCAGGGGAAGTCTGTGATACATGCTCTTCGACATCTGGCTGCTCAGAAACGGGAGGAGCAGCTTGAGGTGCCGGTGTGTTTTTAATGTCATCCGTCGGGGTACTCACCTCCGGCAACAAGATCTGATCGAGATGATTTAGCCCGGCGGAATTAAAAATTGTGCTCAAGGAGTCGCTGTTTTGCTCCGACATCATTTCTTGCAGCAGTTCCGGCAGAGAGAGGTATCCCCATCGAATCGCTTTTTCTAGCAAGAAAGAAATTGGGCTGTGTGGCTCGCTCTGGCGAAAATAATCAGAAATCTCTCGCAATAAATGAAATGCCAGATCTCGATTCATGTTGTTCACGTTGCCTAATTCGGAAAGGTTGTCCGCGCGTAACTGCTGCGGGGCAACATGAGCAGGTTCAGTTGATGTGAGAGCGTTGCTGGATGAAGGTATGTTTTGAGCTACAGAAGCGGTGTTTTCCTGTGCTACGGATTCTTCTATCTCTAACGCTGCCACTTTGGGCTCTGTTTTTGCCGTAAGCTTGATGCCGCTTAAATGCACAAGAGCGTTTTCAACACGTGTGAGCAGTGATTTGGCGAACTTGAAGTTCGCTCCTTGTGTACTCACGCTTTGCGCATAGGTTGCAACTGATGCAGACAGACGGTCCAACTGAGCGATACATCGAGCAACGTTCTCCAATTTGGATTGAATTGCCGAGCGCTCTTGTGCAACGGTGGTCGATAATGAAGACTTAAGTTGGCTTATTTCACCTTTGCGTTCTGCACTTTGAAAATCAAAGAATGTCACACTTCCAACCAATGGAAGTTGCAACATAGGTGCATAAAGAATCGAGCTTTCTTCGCTATCTCCCACCAATTGGAAAAACGCCTTCACCTTGGCTTCTGCCTGTTCAGCGGCTTGCGCTTTCTCACCTTCCGATTTCAGCTTTTCTATCGGAAGTACGGGGTTTAGCGCTGCCCAATGATTTTCAACCAAGTCTGCCAACCATTCTAGGCTGTTTGCTGCGCTCTCTATCGTTTCATCAAGAAGAAATTGCGCAGCAACAAACCAAGAAATTAGCTCTATATCCCTGGTTGTATGGGAAAATTGTTCTAGCAGAGTATTTGACAGAGCTTGCCAGCTCGCCACACATGCTTCTTCTAGGGCTTCTTTCTCCTCAGCACTTGGGTTTTGGCTAAGTTTACGCAGCGATGTTTGAGCCACGTTAAATTCATTTCTCAAAGGACGAAATGCACTTTTGTTGAGTTTCAGGAACACACCGCATGCTAAATCGTCGCTAATCGGAGTAGAAAGTTGCTCAATTTGATGCTTTAAAAATGGCATGTTTTCCTGCTTTATTATTGCTCAATCAATAGTTCTGTTTACTTAAAAAACATAGGGACGAAACGTTATAATATTGCTCACCCTTCGCTAGCGCATTCAATGACAGTAAACAACCGAACGAGTTTGTTTGGCTGTTCATTTAATTGGGGTAAATAACATTTCGCTAATATAGAATTCTATAAGTGATATTTTTATAAACTGAGTGAAGAGTATATATTTGAGCTAGATTTTAAAAAGACCTATTTACGTCAAATTTAGACGGGGTTTAGGTCACAATCATATTAAAAGCCAAATTAAAAATAATACAGATACCAATTAAACACCTGTTTATAAAGGACTTATAACAAAAAAGCATTAAAGAAAACCTAAATAAAATATATCTTAAACACAGCCCTTAAAGTCTTACATTCAACAAGGGATTAATGTTTATTTTTTTCAACCACCCTTTAAATATAAGGGGGTTAATCGATTACATAGGAATTACCTATTAAATTAAAAGTTAATTCCTATTGAATTAATCATGAACTCACAATAAATTAGAAAATATATAAAAATAAAAATGTCTAAAACACCTATTAGTATAGATGTCAATTTTATTTAATCATTTTAAGCGCCCACCCTTTAAACAATTCAAGAATTTTGTTTATTTAATAGTGATTTAAGTGAATATGAGCAACAGCGAATTAAAGCACCAAAGTCGTTCCCTAATAGCAAAACTATCAGACAACAAAAATTACATCGTCACTCAATTAATTGGCGAGGAGCGTGTTTCTGAGGGGTACCTTTTCTCATTGTCTATCGCTGCGAACTCAGAAATTGATGTGAAAGTTTTGGGTAAATCGGTCAGCGTTACTTTCAACCAACCGTCTGGCAAACGCTACTTTACTGGCCTGTGCAGCTCCCTTCAATTCACAGGTCACAGCCGAGAAAAACAACAGTTTTACTATCAAGTAGAAATGGTTGATCCATTCAAGCTATTGACTTATCGACGCAGTCGCCAAGTCTTTCAAAACATGACGACTAAGCAAATTATCGAAAAATTGCTCGGCGAATCTGAACTGAAAAGCTTTGTTCAATTCTCAGTATCAGGCAGTGGGAAGAAACACGAATATTGCGTGCAGCTCGACGAAACCGACCAAGCCTTTATCCTTAGATTACTGGCGAATGAAGGTTGGCTCTTTTATGTACGTCATCAATCCAGTAAGCCATTGGTCGTCATCGGTGATTCTAACCAACGTTTCGAGAAGTTGACTCATTCAGCCCTAAGCTATCAAGAAGGGGGCAACAAGGCACTGCCCACTTTATCTACGTGGAGCCAGTCCTACCAAATTGGTACGGGGAAAGTGTCGTTAGCAGACCACACACAAGCACTAGCGGAAAAGTTTGAAAGTGGTGAAAGAAAAAGTGCCGAAAGCTACGCTTCCACAGCCCTTTCTCAGGAGCTTTTCGCTTACGGATTAGAAAACAAAAATGAAGCTCGCGATGCAGCAAAAAGACAAATGGAAGCCTTAGATCTCCAAAAATCAGCTTCGCATTCAGCCTCGAACATCGCAGAACTGGCGTGTGGATATAAATTCAAACTAGAAAACCACCCGCTGAAATCGATGAATCAGGAATACGTAATTTCCCGTATCTCTCATCAAATTTCGAGCGAAGAGTCGCATGGTGACATCAGCTACAACAATCAATTTACTTGCATCCCTGATTCTTTGGCGTTTCGTCCAGAACGTCGTGAAAAACCGCGAGTTCATAGCCTGCATACCGCGGTTGTAACCGGCCCTAAAGGCGAAGAAATTTATTGCGATAAAATCGGTCGTGTGAAGGTACAGTTTCACTGGGATAGAAACGGAAAGAACGATGAAAATAGTTCGTGTTGGCTCCCCGTTTCTCAAGAATTGGCAAGCAAAGGATTTGGGACACAGTTTACGCCTCGAGTGGGTGATGAAGTCTTGGTCCAATACATTGATGGCGACCCAGATCGCCCTGTCATCACTGGCTCCCTTTACAACAAAAACAATGCCGCGCCTTACAGTTCAGGTTCCCAAAGTGGCATCAGAACCCGTTCTACTCCGAAAGGAGGCAGTAAACAAGGTAACGAGCTTCGCTTTGAAGATAAAAAAGACAAAGAACAGGTTTTACTACGTGCCGAAAAAGACTGGGTACTGGACATTAACAATGACAGCCAATCCACCATCAAGGGTATGAAAACGACCAAAGTCGAAAAAAGCGTGTCGGTGTCTGCCAAAGAAGACATCACGATAGAAAGCGAGAAAAAGCTTACTGCCAAAAGTAAAGACAACTGGACAGGTGACAGCAACAAAGATCTGAGCCTGAATGCCGGTTCAAACGTGAACGTGTCCGCTAAATCCACAGTGAGTGTCGACGGCAGCCAAGTTTCAATTACAGGAAAAAGCAAGATTGAATTGAAAGTTGGAGCAAGCAAGATCGAAATCAGCGCGAGTGGTATCAAGATTGAAGCACCCCAGGTATCCGTTTGCGGAAAGGCGAAAGCTGAAATGAAGGCGGCAATGGTCAGCGTAGAAGGTCAGGGCAAAGCTGATATTAAAGCGGCACTGGTTTCAGTAAACGGCAGTGCAATGACGCAGATTAAAGCGGGTGCTATGGTTCAGATTCAAGGTGCGATTGCGAAGGTAAACTAATGACGTTAATAAAAATTCCGCACCAACATGTAAAAGATATTTTGGATCTGTATGAACCCAACGACGCATTCGCTGAACTGGCAAATAAGCACACGACATCAATAAAACTGATTTCTCACGCTATGGAGCAAGAGTTATTCGCTGATGCAGTCACTTTTTTGGCCCATGCCCTGCCCGTTCGCGAATCTATATGGTGGTCGGTCACTTGCGCTTCTTCACTCTCCCACTGGAATGAAGACGAAGCCAATGCCATTCGTGCTGCCAAAGCTTGGGTACACACCCCTGATGAAACCAGCCGCCGATTCGCCGAACAGATGGCAGATAAAGCGAGTTTGGAAAACGGTGCTGGCTGGGCAGCGCAAGCTGCATTTTGGAGTGGTGGCAGTATGATTAAACCGGAAGATCCAATGGTCCCGCCGCCACCGTATTTGTATGCACAAGCGGTAGCGGGCAGCATCAATCTTTCTGCGGTTCTGCCTGATGGAGAACAAGCAAAGGAGCGCTACCACATTTTTGTAGAGATGGGATTAAACATCGCATCCGGTGGAAACGGACAAGTTTAGGAGGAAATACCATGTTGCCAGCAGCAAGAGCCACAGACATGCACTTATGCCCAATGCAAACGCCTGCCCCTGTACCTATCCCTCATGTTGGTGGACCACTACTTCCATTACCAACAACGGTTTTGATAGGGAATTTACCCGCAGCAACAATGGGGCAGGTATGCGTTTGTGTAGGGCCACCAGACAGCGTTGTTAAAGGCAGCGCCACGGTGTTGATTAACAACAAACCTGCAGCTCGAACGGGGGATACAACCGCGCATGGTGGGGTAATTATAATGGGTATGCCAACGGTCCTCATTGGAGGTTAAGAGATATCCAAATGTGCTAGGTGATCTGTTTGATCATGGCTGAAACGGGTTGGCATCTTCATGCATTTCTCGTTTCGGCACGGGTTCTATGTAATTTACACAAGGTTCACCAGCAACATTATTCACTTGTTCTGATCTCATCTTCACTATGAACACGTTGTCGTGAATCAGCTCACTGAGCACGTCAATCTCTTTGGCTTTCAGTTTTGAAAAAACATCCCCTTTACAGTGAGTTGAGAACTTAACGTAGTATTTCTTTAGCTGTTTACTGCTGTCTTTGTTACCGCTGTCTTTGTCATAGCTCTCTTGATGACTGTTTTCTTTGCCATAGCTTTCTTGGTCATTATTTATCGAATTATGAGCGCTCGCGGTTACGACGTTCATCAACAACCCGATAGCAATCATTCCTAGCTTAAGATACTGACTCAATATGTTTTCCACCTAATCAAGGTATTGGGTAAAAAAATAAAGTGCCTCCGAAGAGGCACTGAAGCTATTTACAAATTACATACGTGTGACCAGCTGTTGTCACTTCCTGGTACTGAACGTGTCCACCAAATTGCTTGGTAAACCGCACCATTGTGAACAAGCTTGTCGCCACCAGCTGCATGGTTGGGATTACCTGCCCAATCTACTTGCGGCCAATCAGGGTAAACATTCACGCCCGTCGCATCACAAGCAGTCGGATCGGGAATTGGCTCACCGCCATTACAACCAAGATCTAAGTACTCTTTTGCCGCTACAGCATTGACCAAACCGTGACCAGTGCGGTTGTCTTTACCTGCTACGTCAATATCCGTTGCTGTTTTGGCAAGTGCTTTACGAATATCTGCTGCGGTACATTGCGGGTGGTAACTCCAAACAAGTGCCGCGACACCGGCAACATGTGGCGTCGCCATTGATGTACCGTTGTAGTATTGGTAGTCCTCACCTTTAGTTACGCTAACCGTAATAGGCTGGCCCACCGACCCTGCAAGCTCTTGGCCAAGCATACGGTCTACAGAAACTGAAACAATAGGCGCTTCGTTTTTCTCGTCGACCAAGAATGGGTTTTGAAGCCCTGTCAGTTCAGTATTACTGTAGACAATCGCAGCTGATGCACCTGCAGTGTTACACGCTTTTACCGCATTGATTTCTGGGCGATACGTGCCTTTTTGGTTTTCGATTCGTTCAACCAAACACACCTTGTTTTTCATATCACCACAAACGTATTTACCGGTGCTGATATCACACGCTGCTAAAGCTAGCGTCTGAGAACCATCGATTGGGGTAGGCACAAATTTAGACTGTGCATTTTTGATATAGCGGTTGTGTGGAACAATGCCACGAGCATAGAAGCTTTGCCCGTTAAGCTGGATATCCGCCAATATCCCTTCACCCATGGTCACTGTAGACAAGACGGATACACCCGGTGCAGATACCTCCACTTGATTGGTCGCTTGTGAGAAATCGGCATGATCAAGTGCCGTATCTACTGCGGCGACGGAAACAACCGAGTCGTAAGAAGCTGGGTAGCTGTGTGCTGTATTACCGGCGTTACCTGCCGCAGCAATGAGCAGAACACCATTTTTCTGATGACGGCTAAATGCCGCTTTCTCTGTTGCGTTTGAGCGCTTACCCCCCAAGCTCATGTTCACAACGTTCGCCCCGTTGCTTGCACAGGTATCAATGGCTTTTACAAGATCGGAAGAATACGCCCACCTGCCGTCTTTAAAGACCTTAACAATGTGCAAATTCACATTTTGGTTCGGCATCACGCCCACCACACCTGCATTATTTGCAATGGCTGCGATCGTACCCGCAACGTGTGTACCATGCGCGTTACCTGCACCGGGGATACTCCAATCGCCTGTACCTGTGTCGTTGGTGCCTGTTACTTGGTTAGTCGCCAAATCATTGTGCGCAACATCGTATCCTGAATCGATAATACAAACCGTACGATTACCCGCATTAGTATCAGCAAGCAAAGTAGCACCTACCGAATCTTGCCCCCATGGCGTGACTTCACTGAGCAGGAATCTAGGCTCGTCAATTTCCACATACTCAACATCTAGATTTTGCTGAAGGGATTTAAGACCAGTGTCGTTTAATTCAACACTGTAGATTGAACGGTTACCGAGTTTATCGATCTGTTGTGCGTTAACACGATCCAATACAGACTCTTGAATCATTCGTGCACCTGAAAACGGGCTTAGTCCATATTTTTCAGGGGTGCTTGAAAGGTCATTCTTAAACTTGACTAAATATTTTACTGGCAGCTCTGCCTCTGAATTACCACTAAATTCATCGGCTACAACATAGCTGGAAGTGAACATCGCCAAAGCCAACACTGTGGGTTTGAAAATCCCGATATTTTTCTTGTGTAACTTCATCATTTACTCATTTCCTTAATAATAAGCATTTATGCAAATCGCTCTTGAAGGCGTCCTATAAGATGCTTTCCAAAAGCTGACCCGCTATAAGTCAACGCTTACAATTTGAGCAAATAATTTATAAATTTAAATTCAATGCAATGGATTGCACTCACTCTTTCAACATTTTCAGTTAACATTAAAAAATTAAACAGAATGCCTTATAATTCAATATGTTAATAGCGATATTCTGCTTATGCATTCAATTTCATTACATAAAACCACACAACTCAAATGGATTAATAAGAACCAAAACGATCAAATAGAAGCCACAAAACAATCAAACAAACCACAAACTGTTCACAAGATAGTCAGTAGCTCATTTTAAACCACTTTCCCTTAGGCGTTTGTATAACGTATTTCGGCTAATATTTAGCTCTTTCGCGGTTTTAGAAATATTGCGATTCATCCGTTCATAAGCTTCCAACCAGTCTTCTTTTTCTTTGAGTTCGTTTTCGCCGATTAACTCATTGTTAGGTGCAATAAAGGGGCGAATATTCGACTCTTGCTGTGTATTGATATGAACATCGGATAAGAAGTCATCGGGCAGATCATCAACTTGTATGGCATCGGGTTCCGCCATAGCAAGGGCGATCTGAATCACACTTACCATTTGACGAATATTGCCTGGCCAAGGGTGAGATTTGAACAAAGACAGTACTTCCATTGAAATCTGCCCAGGTTGTTCATTGGAAGAGAATTTACTCAGTAGGTATTGGACTAACGCGTCTTTATCTGTTCGCTCACGCAGCGGTGGCAAAGTAATGTTTAGCCCAGAAACTCGGTAGTATAAATCTTGGCGAAATTTCCCAGCTTCCACGTCTTGTTTGAGGTGTCGGTTGGTGGCAGACACCAGTTTGAAATCGACAGGGTAAGATGTGGTTGAACCAAGGGGAGTCACTTTTCTTTCTTGGAGAACACGTAACAAGCGAGCTTGCACATTGAGCGGCATATCTCCGAGTTCGTCTAGGAATAACGTACCTTTATCGGCTTTTCGAATCAACCCGATATACCCTTTTGTGTGCGCCCCCGTAAACGCGCCTTTTTCGTATCCAAACAATTCGGATTCGACCAATTCAGAAGGGATCGCCGCGCAGTTTACTGCAATTAACGGGGCACTCGCCCGCTCACTAGAAAGATGAAGCGCGTTAACAAACACTTCTTTACCCACACCTGTTTCACCATTAATCAAAATAGGAATGTCGGTGTTCAGGATCTTGCTGGATTGTGTGATTGCCTTCGACAACCTTGGGTCGCCCATGTTTAAACGATCCAAGTCCAATACATCGTCTTTCGCGACGCCTTTAACGGAGGAGGGTTTAGGTACATTGCGAAAATCCAACGAACGACCTTTGGGGATCTTGGGTGGCATCACGATGCCATGAAAGTTGAAATTGTGCTTTGAGCGCAAAACCAGTGGAGTATAAGCAGGGTGAGCAAGCAATTGATCCATTCGAACATCAAATAATTGATCGAGATTTTGCAGCGCTAAGTCACAACCGAGCACCACTTCTGCACGTCGGTTTGCCGACACGATTGTCCCTTGCTCATTGAATACAAGGAGCGAAGACCATTGACTATCAATGTTCTCTTCACTGGTGTTGAACCAAAACAAAAAATGATCAGAGTTAAAGCGCGACACAATCAACTGATTTTCGATAGCTTGTGACATCAGCTTTACCATGCCAAGCGTATGGGCTGTGGGCATGTAGGTATCACTGGAAATCGACAGCACTCCAGTCATGCGTCTTTCAGCATCAAACAGAGGCGCAGCAGACCCAGTCATAAAACGATTTGATGCGAGGAAGTGTTCATCATGAAAGACTTGAACAATAGAACCTGTTTCCAGTGCCGTGCCTATCGCATTCGTCCCAATAAGCCCCTCTTGCCAATGAACACCATGATCAAACACATGAGGCTGGTTTTCTTGGAAGAAGCGCTGCTCCCCCCAGCTACTGAGTACTTGCCCCGTCGTGTCTGCCAGCATCACTAGGCAATTACTGTTGGATAGAAGATTGTCATAAAAAGGCAGCACTTTTTGCTGCGTCGTTTGCAGCAGCCCATGGTGTTTATCCAGCGAGAGACCAAAGTCCGATTCGCTGCTCATTTCTATTTGTGGGGTGCTGGTATGCGCCAGCCCAGCATCGCGGCAACGTCGCCACGAGCTCTCTATGATCGACTGATGGGAACGATCATTGTTTTTATATTCGTCCATGAAATCCACATATACAGCTAAGCAAAAGCTCGAAAGTGCGAGCAAAAATGTTCGAAAACGAAAGTAATGTTCAATCAGTGTTCAACTCAAATTAGCACAAACTGAACACTTTGAACACATTTCGTTAACAAATGTGATCTTGCACTGTTAACACTAAAATCCGCTAAATCTCATAAAGTTAAAGTGATAATTCTATTAATTCATTGTTTATTCAAGAGTTAAAGTGTTTAAAACGGTCAATATTTTCGTTTAACAACAAATTGGCACATTTCTAGCAATAACGAACATTATCGAAAATTTTTTGTATCCAAGAATTAGACATAATTTCGAAGTTAAGGAGAACTTAGTGTCATTAACACTTGAGCAGGTAAGCAAAATTGTGGACAACGAAGTCCACATCAATGAAGCCAGCCTCACGTTTGAACCGGGGTCGTTTAACGTCCTGCTGGGGAGAACGCTCGCAGGTAAAACTTCATTGATGCGATTAATCGCTGGGTTGGATAAGCCCACATCCGGAAGAATTCTGGTCAATGGTGTCGACGTAACAGGCATGCCTGTACGTGAGCGCAATATTTCTATGGTCTACCAGCAATTCATTAACTACCCCAATCTAACCGTATTTGAGAACATCGCTTCACCTTTACGTTTGGCTGGCATGGCGGAGAAGGAAATTCAGGAACGTGTTCACGCCACCGCCGATATGCTGCGCATTACCGATTTCTTAAAGCGAGTGCCTTTAGAACTTTCAGGGGGTCAACAACAGCGTACCGCTATGGCAAGGGCTCTAGTGAAAGACGCTGAAATCATTTTATTTGATGAACCCTTAGTCAACCTCGACTACAAGTTGCGCGAAGAATTGCGCCAAGAGATGCGAGAACTTTTCCAAACTCGCCATACCATTGCAATTTATGCCACGACAGAACCAAACGAAGCGCTTGCGCTAGGTGGAACCACCACCATTTTGCATGAAGGCAGTGTGGTGCAATCGGGTAACACAGCGGAGGTTTATCACAAGCCTAGCTCGGTAGAATCCGCAACCTTGTTCAGCGAACCACCTATTAACCTTATGCCTGGCAAAGTCACCGACAGCGAAGTGTGTTTTGATGAAAAAGCCCACTTCCCACTTAACCAGTCTTTAAAACACCTTGGGCAAGGGGAGTACATTTTTGGTATTCGCCCAAGCCACCTCAGCTTACTGCCTAAAAACGATGACGACATCGAGCTATCTGTTCAGGTAGAAGTCGCCGAGATCAGCGGATCGGAAACGTTCCTTCACGTGTGCAATAACCATTTTGAAATGGTGCTGCATTTACCCGGTGTACACAGTTATGACGTTGATGAATCCATCAAGATTTACATCCCTATTCATAAGTTTTACGTGTTCGGCATGGATGAAGAATTGATCCATGCCCCTAGTCATCATCTTCTGGGGTAATTGAAATGGTTCAGATAACTCTAAATGCGTTAGCGCATACTTACGACAAAAAGAAAGGACCGGATTCAACGTACGCGATCCAAGAAATGACGCACACTTGGCACCAAGGTGGCGCATTTGCCTTACTTGGCCCATCGGGTTGCGGTAAATCCACGTTGTTGAACATTATCTCTGGCTTGATGAGTCCATCCGACGGCGAAGTGCTGTTTGATGGTGTAAAGGTGAACGACATTCCACCGCAAGACAGAAACATCGCACAAGTTTTCCAGTTTCCGGTGATTTACGACACCATGTCGGTGTACGACAACTTGGCATTCCCTCTTCGTAATATGAAAGTGAATAGCGCCAAAATTCACTCTAAAGTGACCGAAATAGCTGAGATCCTAGAACTCACCCCCGTTCTGAAAAAACGAGCAGAGCACCTTACAGCGGATGAAAAACAAAAAGTATCCATGGGTCGCGGGCTGGTTCGGGATGATGTTTCCGCGATTTTGTTCGATGAGCCACTCACGGTTATCGACCCGCAATTGAAGTGGAAACTTCGCCGTAAACTCAAGCAGATCCACCAGCAATTCAACATTACCATGGTTTATGTTACCCATGATCAGCTCGAAGCCTCGACCTTTGCCGACAAAATTGCGGTGATGTACGAAGGGCAAATTGTGCAATTTGGTACACCACGTGAACTGTTCGAAAAACCCAACCATACGTTTGTGGGCTACTTCATTGGCAGCCCCGGCATGAACCTTATTGAAGTGATTCCAACAGAGCATGGTGTGCGTTTCGACGACATTGACCTCCCACTTTCTAGCTCCCTTCTAGAAAAGGTTCAAAGCGCCAACACCCATAACATCAAGATCGGCATTCGCCCTGAATTTGTACACGTGTGGGAGAAAGAAAACAGCTCTGCCATTAGAAGTGAGGTTTCCCATGTGGAAGACCTTGGTACTTACAAAATTCTTACGCTCAAAGTCGGTAATCAAGAAGTGAAAGCGCGCTTACAGGAAGACCAACCTGTTCCTGTGAATGTCGCGTATATCAGCTTTCCTGAGCAATGGACCATGGTGTATTTGGATGAATTTTTAATTGGCGAGAGGGAAAACTCATGAACAAGGTGAACAACAACAAAGCCTGGTTTTTAGTGTTGCCAGTATTCCTTCTGGTGGCTTTTAGTGCGGTCGTACCTTTAATGACGGTCGTGAACTATTCATTGCAGGATATTTTTGATGCCAATACTGCCTACTTTGTAGGGACAGAATGGTACAAAGAGATGCTGAACGACGAGCGTCTTCAAGGGGCTTTGTTTCGTCAGTTTGGATTTTCATTCGCCATTTTAATGATTGAAGTCCCACTTGGAATCATGGTGGCGCTAGCGATGCCAGCAAAAGGCAGAGGCTCAGTTTTTTGCTTAATCGTACTAGCGCTACCCCTCCTCATCCCGCTTAATGTTGTAGGCACCATTTGGCAGATATTCGGCCGTGCCGATATCGGCTTGTTTGGGTGGGCACTCACCAGTCTAGGCGTCGACTATAACTACGCAGGTAATCCAGTTGATGCTTGGTTCACTGTGCTCCTTATGGATGTATGGCATTGGACATCGCTGATTGCCCTACTTTGCTATTCGGGCTTGCGCGCCATTCCAGATGCGTACTACCAAGCTGCGCGTATCGACCGCGCTTCTAATTGGGCTATTTTCCGATTCATTCAGCTGCCGAAGCTAAAGAGCGTTCTGTTGATTGGGGTTCTGATCCGCTTTATGGACAGCTTCATGATCTACACCGAACCATTTGTTCTAACAGGTGGTGGCCCTGGTAACTCTACAACGTTCCTTAGCCAAGCACTCACTAAAATGGCCATTGGCCAGTTCGATATTGGTCCAGCTGCGGCGTTCTCCATTATCTATTTCCTAATTATCTTGCTGGTGAGTTGGTTGTTCTACACCGCAATGACGCACACAGAGAACAAGTAGAGGATTGAATCATGACTAAATCAAAACTATTCGGCCTCATCGCATACGTGATATTTCTGCTGCTGCCGATTTATTGGTTACTCAATATGTCGTTCAAAGAGAATCAGGAGATTCTGAGCGGTTTGAGCTTCTTCCCTGAAAATTGGACGTTTCGTAATTATCAGGTGATCTTCGAAGACCCAAGCTGGTACATGGGATACATCAACTCCATCATCTACGTGGTGATGAATATGTGTATCACGCTTGCCGTCGCCTTACCTGCTGCGTATGCATTTTCACGCTATCGCTTTGTTGGCGACAAACACCTGTTTTTCTGGTTACTAACCAACAGAATGGCACCACCTGCGGTTTTCTTGTTGCCATTCTTCCAGCTGTATTCATCGGTTGGGCTGTTTGACACCCATATAGCCGTCGCACTCGCACACTGTCTGTTTAACGTGCCGTTAGCGGTTTGGATTCTTGAAGGGTTTATGTCGAGCGTACCTCGTGAAATCGATGAAACTGCCTACATCGACGGTTACACCTTCCCGAAATTCTTCGTCAAAATTTTCTTACCGATGATTCGCTCGGGAATTGGGGTTTCCGCCTTCTTCTGCTTCATGTTCAGTTGGGTCGAGTTGCTCTTAGCAAGAACGCTCACCTCGGTCGATGCTAAACCGATCTCTGCAGTGATGACCCGAACCGTAAGTGCCTCGGGTATTGATTGGGGCGTATTAGCGGCTGCGGGTGTGCTCACCATTCTACCGGGCATCTTAGTAATTTGGTTTGTGCGTAACCACGTGGCGAAAGGCTTCGCCCTCGGACGAGTTTAAGGAGAAACAACATGAACTGGATGGCATGGACTACTCCATCAGCACTGTTTTTTACAGGGATCGCCTTGATCCTTATCACTATGACAATTTTGGAAATCAAATACCCGTGTGTAGAGCGCAAAGGCTTTTTGCCTATTTCAACTACACGTGGCGACAGACTTTTTATTGGGTTACTGAGCGGAGCTTTCATTCATTTGGGGTTCGTTGGGCTTAGTGAAATCAATATTTGGGTGCCTTTTACTGTCTCTGTAATTTGGCTATGTACCGTACTGAAATGGGGATGATGACGCGATAAGCATACGTAAAGGTATGTAAAAACATAACGTTATAACGTGAAATATATAAATAACAGGAGTTATTAGTAATGCAAAAGGATATGAAGAAAACCTACTTAGGACGTTGTATGTCTCTGGCTCTGCTGATGACAGCCGTGTCACCAATGGCGTCTGCCGATATGGCAGCGGCAAAGAAGTGGCTGGAGTCTGAATTTACGCCATCGACCCTTTCTGTTGATAAGCAACAGGAAGAAATGCAATGGTTCATTGATGCCGCTCAGCCTTTTAAAGGCATGGAGATCAATGTTGCTTCCGAAACCATTACCACTCACGAGTACGAAGCGAAAGTCTTGGCGAAAGCGTTCTACGAGATCACAGGAATCAAAGTTAACCATGACTTGATCCAAGAAGGTGATGTTGTAGAAAAGCTGCAAACCCAAATGCAAACAGGTCGTAACATTTACGATGCGTACGTCAACGACTCCGACTTGATTGGTACACACTTTCGTTACGGTAAAGTGGTCCCTATCAGTGATTTCATTGCGGGTGAAGGCGCTGTGGTAACCAACCCAATGCTGGATCTGAAAGACTTTATCGGTCTGAGCTTTACCACAGGACCAGACGGCAAAATATACCAACTTCCAGACCAACAGTTTGCCAACCTTTACTGGTTCCGTGCCGACTGGTTTGAGCGCGAAGATTTGAAAGCCAAATTTAAAGACGCTTACGGTTATGAGCTGGGTGTTCCGCTTAACTGGTCAGCATACGAAGACATCGCTGAGTTCTTTACGGACAAAGTAAAAACCATCGATGGCGAGCCTGTATACGGCCATATGGATTACGGTAAAAAAGACCCATCTTTAGGTTGGCGTTTCACCGATTCATGGTTCTCCATGGCGGGTGCCGGTGACAAAGGCATTCCAAATGGATTACCTGTCGATGAGTGGGGCATTCGTATTGAAGGCTGTCAGCCTGTTGGTTCTGATGTGTCTCGCGGTGGTGCAACGAATGGTCCTGCAGCCGTTTACGCAACGACTAAATACGTAGACTGGTTGAAGAAGTACGCGCCACCAGAAGCTCAAGGTATGACCTTTGGTGAAGCGGGCCCAGTTCCGGCACAAGGTTCTATCGCACAGCAAATCTTCTGGTATACCGCCTTTACTGCGGATATGACCAAACCGGGCTTGCCAGTGGTGAACGAAGACGGCACACCAAAATGGCGCATGGCACCTTCGCCACGTGGTCCATACTGGGAAGACGGTATGAAGCTGGGTTACCAAGATGCAGGTTCTTGGACCTTCTTGAACAGCACACCACTTGATCGCCGTAAGGCAGCATGGCTGTACGCGCAGTTTGTTGTGTCTAAATCTGTAAGCTTGAAGAAGACATTGGTTGGTCTAACACCAATTCGTGAATCGGACATCAACTCTCAGGCGATGACAGACGCAGCGCCTAACTTTGGTGGCTTGGTCGAGTTCTACCGCAGTGATGCGCGTAAGCAATGGACACCAACAGGTACAAACGTGCCAGATTATCCAAAACTGGCGCAGCTTTGGTGGCAATACGTTTCTGAAGCAGCAAGCGGTGAGAAAACACCACAAGAAGCACTGAATGGCTTGGCGAAAGCGCAAGACAAAGTACTTCGTCGCCTAGAGCGTAGTAAAGCTCAAGGTGAGTGTGGTCCTAAACTCAACCCAGAAAAAGGCGCAGAATACTGGTTAGCTCAACCGGGTTCTCCAAAAGCCAAACTGGCCAACGAGAAACCACAGGGTAAAACCATGGCATACAAAGATCTGATCGCTTCTAAGTAAGTGGCTTCTAGATAAGTCGCTTCTGAATAAGAAGTTCAGATCACCTAATTTGCTTCTGGCTTAGGGAATCTAGAAGCAAACCAGCCAGCAATGTGTAGGGCGTTGCTGGCTTTTTTTAGAATTCTTACGGGGCTTCTAAACCACACATTCAGATTCTAACTGATGGGCGCGCTTAGATTCTCTTTCGATGTTAAGGAAAAAGTTAACAAACTGATTGAAATCGTAATTCTTACCTTCTTTGAGCAGCGAGGAAGCGAACACCCTTCTTTGTTCGTTTGTCACTTTATCGGACAAAAACACATTGGCTAGATACAGTGCCAGTGGATAGTTTGTACTGTAGCTTACCTTGCTCGAATCGCTATATTGCGCGAGTTGCTCTTTGTAGTCGGAGAGATATTTAGAGCAAGATTCGACGATACTGTCGCCACGAACGCCTTTAACGTAATTATTATCAATAAGGTACTGAGTTAATAACAGCTCCCCCGTTAGCGCTAAGAATTCTTTGATAATCGGTCTATCTTCAATGAGCCCCTCACTTTCCAGCGAATTCATTTCAAAATGAATGGCATGGGAATATTCGTGCGCTAGCGTGAGTGCCGTTGGAACAGAAGCATTGTATGGCGAGTATACGTATATTGGCTGCTTTCTCCCCATGTACTTACAAAACGGTCTATCGATACTGTCTGACAGGGCTCTGGGATCGACATAAACACGTTTATTCAGTGATGACAAATCAAAACTGTTCGACGGAGGCTGGTCGCCACCGACCAGAATTTTTGTCCACGCATCGTTCATCATGTCGATCACTTCGAAATAGCTAAAAGGTAAGAACACCTGCTCTAACTCATAATCCACGTAATCGACTGAATAGTCCTTTGCCAAGCGAGACAGCCCGAGTAACAAATCCATATCAATAGATTGTTCTTGGTGCTTGCTCGGCAGTTGAGCATGCGAAGTTAAGAGAGATGAACATCTCGACATAACCTGTTCAGACTGGGTTGCCATAAGGGTATACGTCTCTCTTGTCTGCGTGTCGTTTCTATCTAGAAGTAACCTCAACTCGTACTTTCTGAGCGTGTCACTTAAGTCAGAATGTATTTCCTGAGCTTGGTGAAGGCTGAGTTCACTTATCGAGTTCAGTTTTTCTAGTTTTCTTAGCATTTTTCTCTTTTGAAAATTGCTTCCTCGAAAAGCGGCCTTTCTTTCATTTCCACCGACCTTCACTCTGTCTGCCAAAGCTACCGAATCAAGTAGAAATACTTCATTCAAAAGGTACTTACACATTTGACTGACCCCACCCCATGGCGCGATCATATCAAAAACAAACAACCGCTCGCCTGAACACCAATCCGCTTGCTCCAACTGTTGAAACTCATTACTGATAGCGCTGTGGCGTTTTTCACTCATTCGTGCCCAGCTTACGACGCCAAAGGGGAAGTCGTTGGAGTCATAAAAAATATGAAAATACGCATTGCAAATTGGTGGGATAACACAAACGGAAATGTACTCGGCCGCTTGATAGTTATGGTGAAGATCAGAGCAAGCCATAAGCTCAAAAAAGTTGCCTAACGCTCGATAAAAGTCATTATCAATATGCACACGTAATGGATTGATTAACCTACTCCAATCTGAAGATGGGTTGACTTCAAAATGTTCAAGTACTTCACCACAAGCAAAGACCTTAAACGACTGTGGTCTCCCTTCATTCGAATACGTTATTTCAACATCCTCATTTTCAGTGGCGCGAGACAGTATCTCGTACAGTTTGCCCAATGAATAATCGGAACTGCCGTCAAGTGTAAAAATGAGCGCGCAGACACCAAGGGTTCTTTGGTAAGACAACGGTTCATTCAGGACTGGAGGGATGCTAACTAACATGACTTACCTCGCGAACCTTAATGTTTCCCTTCTTTCCAAGGTAGCTGATGATATCTCCAGGAAAAAAAGCAGAAGCCATGAATTTTTTTACTGAATCTATCTTGCACTCACTGTTTGATACAAAGTGAGTGACCAAATAATGCTCGCCTTCTTTCCAACCGAGGTAATGGTGCCAATTGGTTAAGGCGCTGACGACGGTTTCTGGCGTATCTAAATCCACTTTTTTCCAGATAAAAAAGGCGACTGGGTGATTATTTTTATTGAAACAGATAAAAATATTATCCATTCGAATAGCAGGCAGTATCTTATTTAAAACATCAAACTGAGTGATATCAATTTCTTTGTCATTATGGGAGAGTATCGCAATCACACAACCAAGCTTATAATAAATATCATTAATACTGTTAGACGCTGTATTTTGGCTAGGCATTGTAATACTCCTTTATTTTATTAGAACGTTTGATCTTATTCTCAAGATATTCAGAGAAAACCGAATGAATATTATCGCTTTTTATCATTTCGGATATTTCCTGTCTGATTAAGTCATAATGCAAATAATCCATATTCAGATTAGATTCGTTGTAGAAACAAAACTTTTGGCGAATGTACTCATCGTATTCCTCACCGCTCTCCGCTAGAATCTCTTTGATATCAAGGAACATGGAATGCTCTAAGGAGTCACTGTCAAAGTCACGATCGGCAAGCTTGCCAAACAGTGTATCAAGTGTATGAAATCCACCCCCTTCGTTATGGTAAGTCACACCATATTTCTCTTTCGCCCCTCCCATTGTTAGATAGCGATAAATATTTTTTGACAACCTCTCGTAAGTGCTTCTCAATGGTGATTGCTCTGTATATTCGAACCCAAAGATAGAGCTAAACCTTAATTGGCATTGGTTTTCAAAGTGCTTATTGAACTTTTCCACATAATCAGAAGACGAAATATTGATGTCTTTTCTGTACCAATTAATCGTATCTATAAAGCCATTAATGGAACTCACTATATTCCGTTGCTCATAAAGAAAACCAGGGTTACCCAGTGACGTCGATATATTTTCGTAGCTTCCTAAAGAAGATATCGTACCAAAATCTAAATATTTCCCGCTGATCCCTATATTTGAAGAAGTTATAGAACCATGACAAATACGGAGTAGACGAGCACAAGCCAACTGTTCCGCGAATCGTTTTACAATGCCGTCCAAAATAGCCTCTAGCGTACCGCTACCAGTATAAATGGATGAACATATCTCTTCGAACTGATCGATTGCTGCTTTTACTCGCAGCGATTCCGACAAGAGCGGTTCGTTTCCTCTCGGCTCAAAATACGGTGACAGCTCAAAATGCCCCATACGCACTTCATTTTCTCTTACTGCTATCGCGTATCGCTCTTCATCATCTAGAATGTTTCCTAAATCGATAATGGCTAAGCACCTCACCGCACCGTGTGGAAGCATCGCGTGGCATACCTCACCCCATAATGCTTCATTGAGCATTTCCGTTAAGCTTGCCATGCCGGTTCGATAGTGATCTGGCGTTATAGAACCGATCAAAGGGGTGGGTCCGATACCTTTGCATTGAAAATCACCCTTGAGCCCAGCTCGACCACCACCACCATTGCCAGCTAGGAGCTGACCGCCGTATCGTTCAGCGTAGAACGTTGATTGATCCGCCTGCTGGTTACTTTCATCGACTGGCAACGTGGAAAAAGAATAGTTGTCTAAAAGCCACGTATCAATGTCATCTATATGGTCTAGACCGTAGTCTCTAATCAAGTCCAAATTTTTCCATGCGACGCTTGCACCATTGACTTTCGATGTCACAAAAGGAACAAGGCTCGTAGTCGGTAAATTAGACATCTTCTCTATCATATTCTGTCCCCTACTACCTTGTTAGCCACTGCTTTCTGCTACCCATAACCTCTAACAAGAAACCTTTGATGTTAGGGACAGTCAGTACAAAGTCGACAATGAAGGATGTCCAAATTGCGCTCAAAAATGACTCGACCTTGATCGGTTTGTTGAGGTTATTTCGGCTGATATTGACAAACGCATAGACCCAATGCAGCAACAGGAAAACGCCGTACACGCTAAGCGAAAGAACTGGGTTGGCAAATAGTGCAAGAATGAACGCCGGAACCCAAATCGCTTGTACAATGGAATAAATAAACCACGGAACCACGGATAAGAACTGGAACTTTTTCTCGTTATAGGCGACTCGCAATGCCTCAACTCGACCTCGCGACCAGCGTGTTCTTTGCATCCAAAGCTTATTAAGTGTATTTGGACAATCTGTGTAGGCAATCGACTCAGGAGAATAGATAAGCTGCCACCCCTTAGATCTTGCCTTCCATGTCCAACAAATATCTTCAACCAGCCATTCATCGAACCAACCAACGTCCACCATTGCTTCTCTCTTGTGGATCGTAAACGCGCCCGCCAGCGATCCCGTACTGTTGATGTTGCTTTGCGCGAGTTTAATGCCATGAAATGCACCACATAACTCGAAATATTGCAGCCTATTGACCAGTGAGTTTTCTTTTCTGTTCAAAGGTAATACAGCACCACAAACCGCACCGATAGATTCATCTGCGTAGAGTTTTGCCATAGCAGTATCTAAAGCATGGCGATCTAAGATGGTATCACCGTCGATGATTAAAATAGCGTCATGCTCGTCTTTGATATGCGGTTCCGCATAAGAGATTGCTTTTGATTTTAATCCGGTGTTTTCAGGTGTTTTAATGTAGCTATAATCAAACCGTCGTTGACCATCACCCACCCAATTTTCAACGTTGTACGAGGTGCCGTCCGTTGAAGAATCATCAACAATCAATACACTCACTTTATGAACCGTATTTAAAGACTCAATACAATCCAACGTTTTAATCAAATTCTGACCATCGTTATAAGTAGGAATAACGACACTGACGTGCTTTTTGCTAATAATATTGTCATTTTTCCTCTTAACAATAAGTAGCCAAGGGATCATGGCAATAAGAAAAAAAACGTTTATATATAAGGGTACTAAAAGAAAATTAACTATATTTTCCATCATCTAAAACCAACCTATTTATCGCTCAATAAGTGAATAATTGAGACTATCCATTATGGGGTACAAAAAGTAACTTGCGACTGTGCGTTTTCCTATAACGAGATCCACTTTAACAGACATGCCACTTCCTAAAATTATTCGTTCTTCACTGCTATCTAAGAATGCTTTATCCATCGATATTGATATTTCATACAACATCTCTCCTTGGACATCAGTACTGTCCTTTGATATATATTCTATTTCTCCGTTTACATATCCATATTTATTGTAGTTATAAGCATCTATTCTTATTCTGGCGGGAAGCCCCACTTTTAAGAAGCCAATCTCGCTAGATGGAATAAATGCTCTTACTCTTAAATTTCCATTTGATGGGACGAGCTTTAAAATTATTTCACCTTGAGGAATGAAATTCCCAACTATATTTTGTGGAAGTTCAGATATTTCACCAGTTACACTTGCAGTGAGGTATTCTCTCTCCAAGGTATTTTCTAAAAGCAATATTTTTTCTTCGAGCCTTTCTATTCGTTCTTCAATCTCGAACTTAATATTTCCTACATAGTATTTAAGTTCATGTCTAATTGAATTAATGTCGAACTCTATAGAATTATGATCTTTTTCAAGTAAGGATATTCTCTCTACTTGCTCATCTAGCTTTAATTTATGTATATCCCTATCATGTACTATCGCTTCGTATTCTCGAGATTTAATCAACCCTTTTGAAACAAGTTGGGAATCAGAGTCTATATACAGTTCGATTCTTTTTAACTTTGAGAGACTTACCTTTTTCTCTATTTCGGCAATATTCATCTGCACGCCAATCGATTCCATTTCATTTCTAAACTCTTTAATTTTTGAAATGATAACGATCGTCTTATTGAGAACCTTCCTTACGTAGTCCTTATCGATATATCCTTCGTAGCCAGATAACAGCCTTTCATTACCAATATGCTCGTCAACAGAAAACCCATTTAATACATTGAGTTGTTCTCTCAAGTCGTCTCTTTCTTCTAGGAAGATCTTTAGGTGATTTTCTTCGTTTGATAAGTCGTATCTCACTAAGTTATCCCCAGCATTGACTTTAATGCCATTGCTAACAAAGACATCCATCACTTTGCCACCCAAGGTGGAATTTACGTGCATGACGTCATTTTCAGGAATGATCTTTCCCTTTGAAACCGCAATAACCTCGACTTCATAGATAAATGACAAAAATAACGATAGTAGCGTAATTAGAGTAATTATAAATGGCACATATTTTAATCTTGGAAATTTTGGATTCTTTTCGTTAGACAGTCTGTTATATTCAAATTCATCTATCATATTATCCACTCGTGGTCGCATCCAAAATCATTTAATACTGGGTGTAAAATCAATTACATCATCAGAAATATTGAGTATTTCTTTTCTATGAGTCGCCACTAACACAATTCTATCTTGGGAATATTCCTTCAAGTTACTCACGATTATTTGTTCTGTTTCAGAATCTAATGCACTGGTGGGTTCATCCAATAATAAAACGTCTCGATCTGCTGCAATACACCTAGCAATAGTAATTCTCTGTTTTTGACCGCCAGAAAGGTTATTACCACCTTCTCCAATTAAGGTGTCGAATCCCTCTTCTAGATCAAGAATAAAATCATGGCAACAAGACAATCGACAAACATAACTGAGCCACTCGTCATCCTTTCTTGAAGAATTAATAAGGATATTATCTTTTACAGTACCATTCACAATATGACACTCCTGTCCAACGTATGCGATATTGTCTCGAAGACTTTTTAAATTAATTCCATTTAAGTTTTCTTCATTGATGAATACCTTACCGCCATCAATATTAATAAGTTTTGGAACAATTTTTAATAACGTGGACTTTCCAGATCCTGATTCTCCGATTATGCTGGTAATGCTGCCTTTATTACATTCGAAGCTTATGTTATCCACGACCACTTTTTTATTGATATAGGTAGAGACAGAATCAAATTTAATATTATGTATTTGCTCTACTTTTTTCCCAGTGTCAACTTCACTGGTTTCTTTGAATACAACATCTACTCTATCTTTTGATAATTTGAACTGGCAGTATTCTTCCCAAAGCGATGCTAGCCTTATCAATGGTTGGGTCACTCTATCCTTGATAAGAGTAAATGCAACTAGCTCTCCTAGTGACAAATTGCCATTCAAAACTAAATAGGCACCTGAAAATATAATCAGGGTTTCAAAAATCTTAGAGATTAAGAGTGACGCTTCTGTCGAAAGTGCTTCTGTATTTGATAGCTTGAAACCTGCTGTAAGTGAATGACTCAATGAAGACGATATCTTTTCCGTATACTTTTTCTCTTTATTTGAGATTTTTATCATTTCGATATTATTAATGCCGTCTAGCATTGAATTATTTAGGCCTATGTTTTCTCCAAAAAAACGTTCATTGTTTTTTCTTATCTTGGGTCCAAGATAAAAGTACTGCATGATATGGAAAGGTACCGATGCCAGAATGATAATCGTCAGCAATGGACTAACCAAAAACATAACCAGTGCGTATACAAAAAGAAACAGAAAATCAACTAAATATGAAAGGAGCCAATTACTTATGTAATCTTTAATTCGATAGAGCTCTCCAACTCTGGTGATGTGCTCTGCTGTCGATCTCTCTCTAAAAAATGACATGTTTAACGTCATTAACTTTTTAAAGAACCCACCAGAAAATTCGGAGATAACGCAGCTACTAAACCAGTTGTAAACATATGATCTGTAATAACTAATTACAGACTCAACCAATGCGTTGACCACTAAGAAAAAAGAAATGACGAGTAATGTTGAGTATCCAGAAGAGATCAATACCCGATCGATTATTGCCATAAACGATAAAGGAATCGCCAGCGAGAGGACGTTACAAACACACGCCATCGCGATAATTACAAATATTGTCTTTGCGTATTTCTTAATTGTGTTTATGAGTAAAAATTGATTATCAACTCGTGCTACATCCATGATGATTTACTTTGTTCATTAGTGTGAGTAATTAAGTTTCCGCAAACAATTCCATACTTTTCCGACTGCAGTATTGCGGCAACTTTTATGGGGTCATGCTGTTTACTAAGTTTCAACACCTTGTATGCCAATCCCAGTAGTACTTCCAAAATAACGTTTGGTCCCGTAAGAGAGATAGTGGTGTTAGGGATGTCAACTAATCCATCTAATCGATATCCGACTAAGCGCCCTAAATAACCTTTGTTGTATATTTCATTGTATTTCTTGGCGGTTTCATAATTATCATAATTTTTATTTTCTATTTCTCGATATCTTTTTAAAATTTCTATAATTAAAATTGAGAGTGTCCTAGATTCTTTCTTAGCCACTATCACATTATTATAAAACGCATTTTTTTCTACTTTATCCACTCCTAGCATTAGAAACTTTTCATGCATCATAAAGGGCTTTTCTACAATATCTTCTATATTGTGCTCTCTAATATCTTGTTGTAGCAGTTTTATGTGTTCATGCGAAAAACGTTCAAGATTACAGCCATGTTTTGCTAGTACGCTATTTTCTTCTTTTTGTTTTTTTGAAAATTTTTCTAGGTATAGTGAACTTTTGTATTCTTCTATTTCTTTACAATAAAAAACATCATGAGGTAAGCTATTTTTTGCGACTTTAAAAATATGGTCTAAGCAGGGAAGCGTATCGACATCTAAATACACCCCACCAAATTTTTTCAATATGCAGAGTCTTAAAATATCACTTGCACATGCAAGGTTAGCTCTAAGAATGACTTCCTTTGTATAACATTTTTCTACTTCATTACTATAAAGAACCCTTTCTTCCCTTATATCTCTCACATCAACGAATGAGTAATTATTTTTAATTTTACAAATTTCATTATTTCTATCAAATTCTTTGATATCATGAGACTCTAAAAGCTCTTCGAGCGGATTTTCTCCTTTTATACTCAAGAATTCTTCGTAAAGTGAATCTTGTCTTTCGAGTAAAACTTTTACTTTTTCCTTTAAACGGTCTTTGAGATTGAGTTGCTCTCTGTATACACCTGATAAAATAAATTCACTGTCATACCACAGTATTATTCTATAACTAGGGTAATGATGCTTCCAAACCCTCAAATATATATCTATCGCTTCGCTCGGAATACCTAACCAAACAAAATGTAAAATCTTATCTGATTGACTTTTTTTAAAATCAATTCCTTCATTAATTTTAATACTTTGAATACCAACATAACTTGTATCATTTATTGAAATTGAATTATATTGTTCCAAAAACTCTTTAGATAACTTGTCGGATATTTTCATATAATTGTTAAATCATTTCGAAGTAAATAGTAATATTTATTTTAATAACCCCGAGAATAGGGGAACTGCAACATATTCTGTTCCAGTTCGATGACAATGGTATAGAACAAAATACGGACTGCTATGGAAGCTGCCTTACTGCATTACCGGCTCCTGAGTTAGAACGACTAGATTTCATATCGATGTCTTGTCAGAAAGCCGGTTATTCCTACCATTACAAGGGGCTCACTATATAAGCATCTTGAGGTTACTTATGTTATAGCTGATTATTTACCAGCCATAACACAATTTAAACGCCAGCCGCTCCAGCTGCGGAGCTACCAGTTCCTGTTCCCGACGTACTACCGCCTGATACTGCTCTGGCTCCCGCCACACTGCTACGCCCAAATCCAGTTTCTGCTACCAATTGATCTAAATCTGTAAAGATAAACGTTGATTCATCCGTTTTGTGTTGTTGACATCTAACCTTAATCACTTTAATTCCTTAATATTTTTCATTGCATCTACGCTAGTGTTAATCGCTAACGCTATTTAAACGCCGGCCGCTCCACCAGCGCAGCTACCGCTACCAGTACCTGTTGAGGTGCTAGAAGAGTTACTTGCGTTTGCAATGGCTTCTGCTCTGCCCGCACTGCTGCGACCAAACGCTGTGTCGCTAACCATTTTCTCTAGTTTTTCTTCGTTGAAAGCTGAATCATCGGTTTTGTGTTGCTTACAAGTTACTTTGATCATGTTAAGTTCCTAGTTTTAATAAAATAATTGAAAGATTGTTGATTACTGTTAGCTTGTGGCAGTCATTAAACGCCAGCCGCTCCACCAGCACAGCTACCACTACCAGTACCAGTACTTGTTGAAGTACTAGAAGAGCTAAATGCTTTCGAAAGGGATTTTGCTGTACCCCCGCTGCTGCGACCAAACGCTGTGTCGCTAACCATTTTCTCTAGTTTTTCTTCGTTGAAAGCTGAATCATCGGTTTTGTGTTGCTTACAAGTTACTTTGATCATGTTAAGTTCCTAGTTTTAATAAAATAATTGAAAGATTGTTGATTGCTGTTAGTTTGTGGCAGTCATTAAACGCCAGCAGCTCCACCAGCACAGCTGCCGCTACCACCACCTGTAGATGTACCACCGTTTCCGCCAGCAATAGCGCCAGCTGTTCCACCACTGCTACGTCCGAAGGCTGTTTCATTTACCATTTGCTCTAACTTTGCTTCGTTAAAGGTAGATTCGTTTGCTTTGTGTTGCTTACAAGTTACTTTGATCATTTTAAAACTCCTGGTTTTAGTAATTAATTAATTGCTACATACAATTATTACGCAATAAAATCTTAGATTAGCTCTAAATATCACACCTATTATTATGGTGTTATTGTTATGCTTGACGATCTAGAGCCAAATATCATAAAGCACATTAAAACTATTATTTATAATCCTTGCCTAGCATTATTTATTTCAATCGAATGCTCAATCATTATTCTTCTGTTATCCCCAGTGGCTTCATTACCACAAGGCTTTCCATTAAATTTAATATCTGGGCTTGAATACACTTTCAGGTTATCGAGGAAAGTTCCGCTTCCCCCAACGCCGATATACATTAATGTTGTCTTTCCTGAACATTGATATCCACCAGTGTAAGATTTAATAAAACTATCATCATGGATATAGTGTTTTTTAAGATAGTCAATATCGGAGTTTTGATGCAACGCCCCAGCTAAATGACCGATCTCGTGCTCCAATATATGGCTGGCTGTGCTATACGACAATATAAATGCACTCTTACTCAGGTTGAAATTGACCATCCCATCGAAATTTTCTGTTCTCGATTTATATCTATTACCGTAAACAATAGCTAAATAAACACCTGGCTGCTGATCATGCAGCTCTATAACGCCTTCGTACCCTGCAGATTCAAGTATATTCTTTGCCATAGATACTGGATCACTAAAATGTATTTTGTTTAAATCCACCATACTGGTATCAATGAATATTACTTCTCCTACGTGGCGCTTTATTGGAATACAAGATTTTCGTAATATCTCATTTGATGTAACGACAAACTTATCCAATCGATTCTTAATAATCGCCTCTTCTGTACTCACCAAAATATCTGCATCTACATAGAAGTTTACGTAGGTATCGACATATTTATCTTGGCTACATTCAATCAACGCTAATCCAGAGCGATCAGTATTGACGATTCTATATATCGTTAACAGAACTATAATGATAGCTCCAATGATTAATCCTACTTTTTTAATATTCATGTTTAGTAGTCTTATATTCCAGTCTGCTGCTCTCTTGAAGTGTTGCCATTCTATTAAATCTATAAATAAATAAAACTATCAATTCTTATAGTGAGATTATTGATAGCTATCATTTCTAATAGGTTTAATTGAGTAATATCTATTTATTAGGGAGAAGTTACGCTGGTTATCTTGGAGAGGAGAGGGTTCGTTAAAGCCTTTCGACTGAAGGTTATACACATATGGTCAGCAAATCATATTTTTCTCATAAATAACTGAGAGTTAGGCTGAATTTCTTGATCAATGTGCAAAAAGTATCTATCTACCGTGGCATACTCAAAGGCAATCAATAGCACTCATGATAATTTACATATTATCAATAAGTTAACCTACTAATTTAAGCCTCAAGGTAACCCCATGAAACGACTTTTTACTCTATCTGTGCTTCTTATGACCTCTCATTTCGCAACGGCCAGTTCTGGATGGCGTGAGATCACTCAACTAGGATGCCACCTTAACGATGGTACTTGTTATGCAACCTTGGATACGGCAGTAGGGCCATCGAAATGTCGTTCGACATCTATTCGTTGGAATAAAGATAATGCTGCCTCTGGAAAGGAAACGTTAAGCTTACTCATGACGGCATCTGCAGCTGGAAAAAAAGTGAGGTTTAATGTCGTCGAACAATGTTATGGCAACTATCCAACTTTTAACTACATTGTTGTACAAATGAAATAAACCAACTTAACGAACCAAACCTTCTTACGGTCATTACTATGAAAACCATTCTATCTGTGCTCTTTATATCCATGAGTTTAACTAACATCAGTCACGCATTTACACCGGAAGCATCGCCTACTGGCTCTATAAAAAGGCTCATTGCTTATACCAAATTTGGTAATGGGGATGTATACGTTCAGCTAAACACAAACAGTACGTCTTGTTCGCACGGCTACTTCATTGACAAATCGAGCGCGGGATATGAATCAACATTGAGTATGCTTCTAGCTGCATACCAGGCAAACACTTCTGTCACGCTTTACGCCAACCCAGAAAAGAAATGGGCAGGCTCTAGCAATTCAGTATGCGAGCTGTATAGCGTCGTTTACTCACGATAATCCATTCAAAAACTCGTGAATCAATCAACTACGGAAGGATCTATGTTTAAAAAGGCTTTATGTATTTCCACAATACTGTTTTTTGGAAGTGCGAACGCAACACCTTATTCCCAAGACACCAACACGGTGGGAAAGATCTTCGCTAACCCCAACGGTGCGATTGCGCTGCAACTAAATGGTGGGTTTCCCAACGCAATTCGCACCAATCAATGCCCTGGAAATAATGGATGGGCAGGTGTCGCTACATCTGATGGTGTCATCAAATCTATGATCCTGACTGCAAAAGCATCTGGGCATAAGCTGACAGTAACGATACAAGGCTGTGAGGGTGGCTGGTTCAAAATAAAAGATCTGTATCTAAACTAACTTAAATCCAAAAGTAACGGCGCCTAGCCCTCATTTTATTCGGGTTGGGCGTTGGTTGATATTCTCTATTTCTGCATTCCAAACCGAAGCATGCTACTAACGGCATCATCCAGTGATTTTTTTGCCTCTCCTTTGAGGCGTATCGCTTTTGAGCACGTATCGATGGCTAAGACCTGTTCTATGTATATGCGATTTTCTGGAAATCTCTTTTTTAAGTTGGTGGTCAGTATCGCTTTGTTTTTCGATATTTTCTCGCCTATTTCCTTATACTTCGATGTATCACCATTACTTGCTTCTGCTATTGCAGGAGTAATTATGGTTTGCTCAATAAAATCATCGTACTTTTTTAGCTCCTGACGAATGTTCTCAATCTCTCCCGCAGGGTATTGAGGAGGAGAGGATTTTAGCCTGTCATTAACAAGGAAGTGAAGATGAGCTCGGCAATCCTGTACTTCCTTGAACGTTGCTGCTGAAGCTACTGATTGGAATATAAAAACAACAAAAACCGCTAAAATACTACATCCTTTTATACTCATATCGAAAACCACCTTTATTCCCGTAACGTGTAAACGCTGATAGTAGCAAAATGGTGACTTCAAATATATAGGTAGAATTGGTCGTTTTGGATAATAAGCCTTACACAACACTTGTTGCACAGTTTGAAAATCGCATACCTGCGTTGAGTTCTAACGGTCGGATTTGTGAATCCTACCTTGGTATCTCGCTGGGTTGATAAGTTCATCGATGGGCAGTACCGCAGCACCGAGCTGAGGTTGCTCATCCGTTGTAGCTCTCAATATTTTGGGTGGATTAATAGAAAAATCTTCACCCAATTCGTTCTCACCACTCACCGCTTTTTGGATCTGATTAATCAAACTAGAATGTAATGTGCCTCCAATCACAATCGCATCTGGAGCAAAAGTCCGAGCAATAACTAAGCAGAGCCACTTTATCTGCTCTATCGAGCGCACCACCCATTCTTTTACACAAGGCATCGCAAGGTGTTCATCCGTTAATTGATCCAGTCGCTCTAAACTAATGCCTTCTTTCACTAAGGTGTCTAACAGGTCTTGACCCGATGGTCTTGGCTTGGATTTAGGAAACAGCCCCGAAAACTCCGCAGCCACTTGACTGTGCCCTAAGTAAAGACTTTGATCGATAACGGCTGCGCCACCAATGCCGTATGACAACCAAATGTAACAATAATGTTGATGAGACTTACAGACACCGTAGTAAAGCTCTGCAAGACACGCTGCTTTTGCATCATTAATATGAAAAACAGGAAACTCAAAATATTTTGCTAAATCATTGTGAAAATCAATAGAAGGCCAGTCAGCAAATTGTTGTGTTTTAAGCGTTCTTCCTGGTGTATCGGTGTGCTGACCAGGGTAACTGACCCCGCACCCAACCACCCTAGATACATCACTCCCAGATTGAGAAAGCTGTTGATGAATGCTCTCACTGGCTTTTGTCAAAATGGTATGAAACCCACGGTCCTCAATAGAAAACTGCTCTTCTGAAACAATGTTTCCCTCAAGATCTGCCACACAAGTAAACAATGTATCTGGGTCAAAATAGACTCCTGTCGTCAACAAACTTTCGGACTTGAGCTTTAGCAACTTGGAAGGAAACCCTTTTTGACCTATTTTTGAAGGATCCGGTATCTCTTCTACCACATCGTGTTCAAGCAATTCGCTGATTAATCGAGTGATGGTTGCTGGTGTAACACTGAGCTCTTTCGTCAAAGTAGCTCGCGTTTGAGGTCCGTGCCTTCGGATGTGTGCCACGATCCGGCGAATGTTCAACTTCGCAAAAATGTTTACAACCATTTTTCAATCCATTTACTTCATTTTATTCGTTTTTCTGATCATCTCACTGTCCGCACCCCAATGAAATCCAATATAAGCAAATTTTGATCAACTTCAAAATTAACCTCACTGTAACATTTCTGTCATCAACATTAATTTACATTATGTAAATTAATGTTAGTATCAAAATCATCAATAAGGAAGTTGACAAAAGCAAAAGGGAGAAAAAGTATGCGATTTATGTACAGATATACGTCAAAAGTACTATCTATAGCAGCCATAGGGCTTGTGGCACTGAATTCACATGCCGCAGAAGTGATCACTGTGTATACAGCCGCACCTCAAAAGTTTGTGGATGCCCTCGTACCCAAGTTTGAAAAACAGACTGGCATTGAAGTGCAGGTTATCAAAGCAGGGTCTGGGGAGTTACTAAACCGCCTCACAGCAGAAAATGACAAACCTGTCGCGGATGTTCTGTGGAGTGTCGATGGAACTGTAATCGATTTCAATCCTAAGCTATTTAGCCCGTACAAATCTGTACACGCGAAAAGCATCATTCCTGGGCTGGTTAAAAGTGAAATATGGTCTCCATTTACCGCCGTGGTCATGGTCTTTATCGTCAACGAAGCAAAACTGAAAGGTCTTCCTGTACCTTCAAGTTGGGAAGATTTGTCTAAGCCCATCTATAAAAACTTGATTTCCTCTGCAAGAGCAGATCGTTCAGGCTCGGCATTTATTCAATATGCAACGGTCATGCAGACCTATTCAATTGAAGAACAAGCCGCCCTTATTTACAAAGGCATGTTGAAAAACTTTGTCCTCTCCAATAGTTCTGGAGCCGTTCCTCGATTTGTTAATGATGGCGAGTCACCGATCGGAATTACTTTGGAAGACGCAGCTCTTCAATATAAAGAAGGGGGAGGGCCAGTGCAGATCGTATACCCATCTGAAGGGACAGCACTCGCACCCGATGCTATTGCAAAAGTTGCGGGGAGCCCAAATGGCAAAGGTGCTGAGAAATTCATTGATTTCATTCTCTCAGAAGAAGGGCAAAAAGTTGTCGCTTCTCTCGGTCGCCGACCAGTACGCGATGATGTGGAATCCAACTCACTTCTTATCCCGTTAAATCAGGTCCCGGTAATGGATTACGACTTTAAATGGGCGGCAGAAAACCGCTCTCGCCTTGTAGAGAATTGGGCAGATTGGGTGCTAGACGTTCAGTAATTTTCTCAAATAAGTTCTATATCGCTTCACGCCTATAGAACCATGTATTAAGCAGTGGCTTATGGGAGAGCCACTGCCTCTTCTAATCAAACTAAAGAGGTGCTGATATGGCCGCCGTACAAATTAATGGAATAAAAAAGCAGTATGGTGACGTTGTCGCATTGTCAAACATCAATATTTCTATTGAGTCAGGTTCTTTCTACACCCTATTGGGGCCTAGCGGGTGTGGGAAAACAACCTTACTTCGTACAATTGCGGGATTTCACCGTCAGAACTCCGGAACCATTTATGTTGATTCGAAATCAATAGAGAATGAGCCAGCGCACCAACGAGATGTTGGAATGGTGTTTCAAGATTATGCCGTCTTTCCTCATCTGAGCGTGGAAGATAATGTCGCATTTGGCCTAAAGCAACGCAAAGTCGCCAAAAGAGAAATGGAAAACCGTGTTATAGAGGCATTGAAGATGGTGCAACTGTCTGAATTTGCCAAGCGCATGCCCCACGAGCTCAGTGGAGGTCAGCAACAACGGGTCGGGCTTGCTAGGGCTATCGTCATTAACCCAACCGTATTGCTTATGGATGAACCCTTATCCAACTTAGATGCCAAGTTACGAGTCGACTTACGGGCTGAACTGCGAAAGATTCAGCAACGAATGGGCATGACAACGGTATACGTGACACACGATCAAGAAGAAGCGCTGGCGATGTCGGACACGGTTTGCGTTATGTACAAAGGCATTATTCAACAAGCCGCACCTCCGTTTGAAGTCTATAACTGCCCAGCAAACCGTTTCGTCGCAAACTTTGTTGGAGGAAACAATTTTCTAAAAACGTTCAATCAAGCCAACCGATTGGCATTGTTGAGTAACAGCCAAGTTATTGGGGATTACCCAGCTAATTTTAATCAATCTAAGGGCATTGTGGCAGCAATACGTCCAGAAGCGATAACTGTGCACACGACGCCCTCTAATGAAAGCGACTTTGTCGTCAAAGTGACTGTTGAACAAGTAAGTTTTATCGGTCGAGAAATGGAAGTACACGGTCGAACCGGCGATGGAGAAGAACTCAAAGCAGTAACTCGCCCAGATGAAAACATCATGAACATCAAAGAAGGTGACAAGGCCTTTATGGCATTTGACCAGAAAGACGTTTCTTTGTTTGAAGATACTGAAACGGGGAGAAGATTATGAGTACCTCACATATTGCTTCACCGGAAGGAATATTCTTCAAAATCAGACAATTGGATTTCTGGTCACTCACTTCCATGGCGACTGTCGCCATATTGTTCGTTTTACTGATATTACCCATTTTCAGTGTATTTGTAGTGAGCTTTTTTGATGCCGATACAGGTGCATTCACACTTGATAACTACATTAAGGTTTTTACTAAAAACTACTACCTGACAGGGCTGAAAAACTCACTCTATGTCGGCTTTATGGGAACACTTGGCGCATGCTTAATCGGTGTACCCCTTGCGTTCTTCACTGCGCGATTCCACATTTTGGGAAAACAATTTATATCAACTTTAGCCATTTTAGTTCTGGTAGCGCCTCCGTTTATCGGCGCATATGCGTGGATTATGATGTTTGGTGCGAATGGTTTCGTTACTAACTTTTTTGCGCAGTTCGGAATTGAAACACCCACGATTTATGGCGCGGGTGGTGTGATTTTAGTGTTCACTTTAAAGTTTTTCCCTTTTGTGTATTTGATGACGCAAACAGCCCTTAAATCCGTAAATAAATCTTTCGAAGATGCCGCAGAAAACCTTGGATGCAATGCGCTTGAACGTTTCTTTAAAGTCACCTTACCGCTTGTTTTTCCAGCCGTAAGTACCGGTGCCATCATATGTTTCGTTCTATCTATTGCGGATTTTGGTACACCAGCGATTCTAGGGCGCGGTTTCAGAACCCTTTCAACCATTGCGTTTTCAGCCTACACCTCTGAGCTAGGTGGAAAACCAACGATGGCGGTGACCATTTCTTTAGTGATGATGGCGATTTCCATGCTTGCGCTTTTGGCTCAACGTAAAATATTAGCTAAGCGTCGTTATGCCAGTGCACTAACTAACCGACCAGTAGTATTCCAGTTAAAAGGATTACAAAACGTACTGGTTCACGTGTTTTGCTACACCGTGGTATTGGTCGCAATGTTGCCAACGATGGTGGTGGTATATACCTCCTTCTTGCAGACCAATGGTCCAGTATTCACAGGCGGATTTAGCCTGCAAAGTTACGCTCGAGTAATCAGTGATGCACCCGAAGCTATTGTGAATAGCTTTACTTTTGCGCTTATTGCTGTAGCGCTCATCGCTGTGTTCTCTGGTCTTATTTCTTATCTGATTGTTCGTCGCGATACCAAAACGTCCGGCATGATCGACTTGTTGATGATGGTCCCATACCTCGTCCCTGGAGTTGTGATCGCCATTGGCTTCGTCACCACGTTCAGGACTGGGTATTTTGACCTCACTGGGACAGCTGCGATTATTGTCATGATCTACTTTATCAGGCGACTGCCTTACGGCGTACGATCGACAACAACCAATCTAAGACAAATCAAGCCTTCACTGGAAGAAGCCGCTATAAACCTAGGTGCTAACCCATTAAAAGCGTTTGTTACCGTAACAGTTCCGCTGATATTACCTGGACTAATAGTTGGGGCGTTAATGAGCTTCATCACCGCCATTAACGAGCTGTCATCGACATTAATTCTGTACAACTCCGGTACAGTGACGATGCCAATTAAAATCTACATTTCTGTATTGGATGGAGAGTTTGGTATTGCCGCGGCGCTATCGACCATTCTATTGGTGAGCACTGGCCTTTGTGTTTACACGGTTTTCCGTTTCTCTGATGACAGTGAATCATCATTTGTTTAAACATTTCATCATTAGAGTAATACCATGAATATAAGTGCCTTTTCGCGTTCAAAGTATCGTAATAATCAAACCTCGGGGGATGACGCTATGCTGATCATTCCTGGCAATGTCATTGCAATATTAGATGGAGCAACTGACCCATATATGATGCAGGAAAGTTCTGGTCGATATGCGTCCCATTCCGTTGGGGAAATTTGTGCCGGGCTTTTCAGTGACAAGCGAATGATGGAGTCGTCCTCAGGGTCTATTTTACGGGCTATCTCCAGTCGCTTTGCTCAACAGTTGACAAGAAAAAGCTTTATTTATGGTCCATCAACAACCTTGTCGATGGCTATCTTTATTGATCAACATGTCCGAATAATTGGCATTGGAGACTCAGGTATTCGAGTAAATGGTACCGACGTGTACTGCTACCACAAACCGGTCGATTCAATCGCAACAACCGCAAGAGTCGCCATATACCAAAGCCTTAAAAAAGCGGTCACGGAGCTCGATGCGTTAGAGCAGCTAACACGGGAAATGTCTTTTCACGGCTTAGAACGAGGGCTGAAATGCCAATTCATCAGCAAACATGATGTCGACACAATACTTGCAGAGGTACTTGATCAACACAGTCAAGTTGCGGGAAGTGAAGACATCGAACAGTTTGTTCTTAAGGGGATTGTCAGCCAGAAAGCTTACGCCAATCGAGAAGGGCACGCCCTTGGATTTAGTACCCTAAATGGCAGTGTCCCTTTGATGGATGACGTCATTGACACAACCATTAGCTTAGACGATGTAAATACATTGGAGTTTTTCACTGACGGTTATTTAACCATACCGCATGGAACAAAAATCCAAGACTGGGAGAAAGAACATTCGCGTATCGAAGAACTCGATTTCGCAAAAGTTTCGAGCTGTAAAAACTTGAAAGGTTCGACAACCACAGAATTCTTTGACGATCGTTCAGTGATATCAGTGGAAATGCCAATACGTTAAATCTTGTATCCTTGAATGAGAGTTTGGTCGCTACCGTCCCCCAATTTTCGTAGCGACCCTTTTTGTTCTTCTATCTTATAGAGCTAAACAAACTCGTTACTTCGCACCTGCAATTACACTGCGCTCGCGGGATTCAGACAACTGCAAGTAAGTCACTTTAACGCACGCTTTTTCTACCAGATCGCTCGACGATTTAGCACTGTCAGCATCGAATGTCACCGTCGCTTTGTATGTCTTAGTCGAATCCTGAATTGCTCTCACTTGTTCTTCGAGTTTGATCACTGAATCGATATAGTTTTGGATAAGAATACCGACCATATCGCGGCTAATACCTTCTTTCACCACCATACGCATAACAGCAATTTGCGGTGTTTTTACTATTTGCGTTTGCGTTGGTGGGCGCCTTTCAAGGGGCATTGAAAATGCAGGTACCACCCACCCAAACTGTTTCAGCTTGTCTGAAATATCATGGACGGAGTAAATATAGTTTTTGGTATCGTTATTCGTTAATGGCTGATCTTCAGAAGTTAGATTCAATCTAACAGCTGATGCTGGGAAATATTCTGCGTGATTAACCACTTTAAATATCGACTTGTTTTCGAATATTGTCGTCACTGGTGCGTCGTCACCAGCTTCTTTATCTTGCTCTGTCACTGTTAACCTCAAAGATCCCAACCCTGCTGATAGATCCTGAGCAAGAGACATTAAATTTTGAACCACAGCGCTGTAACCATGCTTACCTAAACGTAAGAAGTTATAGTATTGAGCCAGCACCATCGAACTGCCACGAGAGAAGTTTAGGCTGTAGGTGGATTCATCAAATCCAAGCACATTCGTTGTAACGAACAGTTTTTCTGGGATCTCATGGAAGTCTTTCCAAAGCGCCCACCCTACCCCTGGGTAAACTAAACCAAACTTATGCCCAGAAACATTAATGGTTTTTACCTGCTCTAGTTTGAAGTCCCATTTTAATTCGGGTGTTTCGCTGTGATCACGAAAAGGTTCGATAAAACCGCCACTGGCTCCGTCAACGTGTAAAGGAACATCCAAACGACAATCTGGATCAGGGTGATTTTTAAGTTCGACCAACACGTTATTGATGGCTTCAACCGGATCATTTTGCCCTGTGTAGGAAGTCCCCATCACCGCAACAACGCAGGTGGTGTTTTCATCCACTGCCTTTCTGACTTCTTCTGCGGTAATAACGTAGTTAGTTTCTTCCGTGATCGGAATCCACTTGATATCCACATCAAAGTATTGTGCGTATTTTACCCACGTAATATGTACATCCGAGCCTATTACAATATTGGGTCTATCGTAGGAACGCCCGTTCGCTTTGCGGTTCTTTTTCCATTGCTCTTTATGAGAAAGCGCACACAACATTAGGGCTTCTGAGGAACCAATTGCCACCGTTCCCCACCCACTTGGAATGTCTTTGTTGTGTGCCAATTCTTCCGCTGTTTTCATGTCATTGGGCGCGTTAAACAAATCAAGCAACATACGCACACAACGCTGTTCAATTTCCAACGTTCGGTTGTACACCTCACCATCAATATAGTTCTTACCCAAGTTGTCTTTAATGAGCTGGTTGGCTTCTTCATCCATCACTGTTGTCACGAAAGAAGCCATGTTCAATGTTGGGTTTCCATCCAATTGAAGTTCATCTCGGATAAAGCGATACACCGCTTGTGGATCATGCTCCATCTCGGGCATTTTGTTATTGGGGGTCTCTTCACGGAAAAGGCTGCGACCATACGTTGGAGTATTCGCAGTTTGGAATTTTATGTCTTTTTGATTTCCCATCACTAGCTCTCTGCTTGCGTTGTTTACGTTGGATTTCAACTGAGCGTAGGAAAGGAATTTTATGAGTTCAAACTCATATTGAGATATTTCTTCAAGTCATAGAAGTGATCTCAAAATGATGTAAAGGATCCAATATGACACTTCCTCCAAAACCATCAGAAAAACGGAACAAAGAATCATACTGAGATAATAGGTATGCGTATGATTTCACGTTTTATCCCCTCACAGGATGTTGCTGCTTTGTTAAGATATTCATGAAAACCAATTCATAAAAATCCAATTCATAAAAAAACCAATAGATGAGCAATGCAGATTACAGACGTTAAAAAGGAAAATTATGGCAAAGCCAAATGAAGTAGATATCTCTCGTCTCAGCCGCTACTTTGCGATTGAAGCGAATAATGAATTTTGGACACTTTCAGAGCAGTCGGCAACAGATGCAGAAAAACAAAGAGTGCTGGTCACTGCCTTCTCTTCCCTTTATCACTGGACCAAAGTCGGAACACAAGAGAACATTCAACTGGCCAACTTAGCGGTTGCTCGTGCATTGGCACTTAACGAAACTGAGATAAGCCTCACCTATGCTCGGGAGTCGTTTGATTTCTTTGATGGGACAGGCGCAGATTGGATTCAAGCTTTTACTAATGCCGTATTAAGCCATGCACTACAGGTAAACAAACAACTCGAACAAGCCGAAGAATTTTACAATAAGGCTCTTAAGATTCAAGCAGAGCTAACTGAAGGTGATAGAAAAGTATTCGATGCTACTTTTTGTCACATTCCCAACCCTCTTCACATTCCCGACCCTCAGTGAGAAACTAATTTTGCTGGGCCAGGGATCTCAATGAAAAACGTCGTCCCTTGCCCTTTTTCACTCTCACACCTTATCGAACCGTTTATTCTTGCCAACACATTGAACACAATGGAAAGCCCTAGTCCCGTCCCACCGTTGTTTTTGGCGGTACTGAAAAATGGGTCGAAAATCTGAGGCAACGTCTCTTCATCTATACCGTTCCCATTATCTTGTACCATGATGGTCACTTTATCTTCTTGATAATCGCCCATACGTACCACAACTTTTGGGCTTTCAATGTTTTCAAAAGCATGGTTTTTAGCGTTAAGAACTAAGTTCGAAATTGTGTGATATATCGCACCTGAGTCTGTTTCCACTTCAATATTTTGAATATTTTCCAAATTAACATCCACACCTTTCATATTTGGGCTGATTGCCAAAATGGTATCTTTGGTTTTGTCTCCGATATTCAAGCTCTCTATCAATGGCTGCATATTGTCAGATGAAAGCCGTTTAAAACGTTGAATTATTTCGGCGGCGCGATGGAGGTTTTTGATAAGAACTTGTATTGTTTCAATTGAAGAAGAGACAAAGTCAGTCAGGTGATTTTTGGTCAGTTGACCACTTTCAACACGCTCTCCTAACTTACTTGTGCTGTTTTCTATGAGGGTTGACGAAGTAATGCCTATCCCAATGGGAGTGTTAATCTCATGTGCGACACCGGCCACCAGTTTACTCAAAGAAGCCTGCTTCTCTGCCTCAATCAGTTTCCCTTGTACCGTTTTTAACTTGGAAATATTGTCTTCCAATTCGCTGTTTTTCTCTGTGACCTCTTGAATATGTGCTTTCCGTTCATCAAGCCTTTTCTTTACCAAATTCAATACATAAAACAGGATAACTTTTAGAATAACGGCCTCGGTTACCGTGGTGAGAATCACCGCCCAAAATGCCCATTTCGAATCTTCACCCGCTTTATCGTATATCACCTCACTGATATCCACGAGGTGGTTATTGTAGGCGGCTACGTCCGCTATTAATTTGTCGTAAGCGTTTTTTGCATCCGTCGTAATGTGCATAAACTCCGCAATACGAATGTTGTCGTCGGAATAGTTGATAGTCAGTAACACCGCTTCTTTGTACTCCGCCCAAGATGAACGTATGTCTTCAGTGACAGCCAGTAACTCTTGATGTGAATTTTGCGCCGCTCGATAGTTTTCTATCGTCACGTTTATCGCTTTTGTCTCTACTTTAATTTTCTCAATGATCTCTGCTTTCGCATTGCGATTGGGAGCCATTACAAGGTTCATGGTTAGCTGCCTAAGCTCGGCTAAAGGCTGCGTCAATTCCGCGTTGTTTCGACTCACCTGAGCAACAGAATCATGAACTTGTTTGATGGAGTTATTCACGCCATTCATACTGTAGACGTTATATATCCCTTGCAAAATCAAGACACTGGTTGTTGCCAGAAACAACACTAGAATTTTCTTTGATAAGCTGTCTCCCGCAAACGCACCCATATTACTTGCCCTCTGTCGCCGTAATCTCTATCGGGGTTTTGAGTACTTCCGGATACGGAGTATCGCCTCGAACCGACCAATGAAAATCGCTTACCTGTATTTCCCACAACGGGAAGATAGCGGAGGTTCTTGGTTTAAATACCACTTCCTTGTTAATCGCAATGGTGTTGTATGGGCTCGGCAAGCTGAGTTGATAGTTCATGTGCCTTATGTATTGCAGAAGATTGGATAAAACCGTCGTGTACTCTGTTGAGCTATAAGGCGTAGATATAAACTTAGAGACATGCGCTTCCAAATCTTTCTCGGGCGGGGTCGTAGACCAACTTGAAGCTGTATCAAAAATAAAGAATGAGACCCAAGGGCTTCTGAACCAATCAAAATTGGGCCACAAGACAATGTCGAATTGAATGGAATTGGTATTGTTATGCGCACCGATGGCATTACCAAACATTTCCGACTCAGACTTGGCGATGATGAACGTCACTTCAAAGTCATACTTTTCAATAAAGAATTTTATATCCTTCAAGATGTATTGCATGCTTTGCTGAGCTAACAAACGAATTGGGATCTTTTGCTCTTCTTTAAACCCATGTTTCTTTTTGTATTGGCTGATGAGGTTCTGCAGTTCTTTCTTGCTTCTCATCGGGCGGTTTATACCTTCTATTTTATCTAGCGCCTCTTTCATTCCAAAGAGTTGTTCTGCTACGGATACGTAAGTGCTCACTCCCTCACCGTTCATGGAGAGAGAAACCAGCGACTCTTGATCAATAATTTCATTGATCACCTCGCGAATTTCTCTTTCGCGGAATATAGGGTGCCCATTGAAGAGGTTAAATCTCGAAATATAGGTGTTGGTAGATTGGAGACGGCTCAATTTAGAATATGGTGCGAAAATGGTTTCTACCTCATCTGAAAACAAGACGGGAGTGATGTCGATTTCACCTTCAGATTGCAGTGTTTTTTGTTTCGCTTCTTCCTGAGACATGCCCATAAAGAGCGTAATTTTTTCCACTTTAGGTGAGTTTTCATCCCAATAATGTGGGTTAGCGACTAGTGTTGCGGTATCGGTTCTTCTGTCACCTTCGATATACCCTTCCTTCAAAATATAAGGACCTAAACCATAAGGTCCTGCTTCCGCCAAATTGGGACAAAAAGGCTTACCGTTCCAACCAAATTTCTTAAGATATGGCTCGGTATAAAAATGAAGCCATATGGCGTCGTACATTAGCAGACCGTAATCCTCGCTTAGATGGAAACGAATTTTATGTTGAGAAACCTTTTCAACTTTTTCCAATATTTTATGGAGTTTGGTGAATGTATAGGGCTTCTTCATAAAATAGTCGATATTCATCAGCACAGAATCGGCATCAAAAGGCGTCCCATCCTGAAACTTAACCCCTTTTCTTAGTTCGAACTCATAAAGACGTGGCGACAAAATGTTATGGCTAACGGCCATGTCATATTCCCAGCCTTGCTGGTTATTGGCAGGCCTTACCAAACCAGCGTTAATCGAGTGAGAGCTTGCTATATAGGGAAGGTTGGGTAAATAAACTTTGGCGTGCGAGCCTGCTCGGAAACTGTTTGTAATAGAGTCTACACTGGTGTCTTTTCTAAACTGCTGTTTTGCCTCGCTTGTGGGTGAGGTAATGGAAATCACAACACATAATGTAACTGTCGATAACTTGGTTAAGCATCTAATAAAATTCATATAACAGCCTTTGATCTCGGATATTTGTTCATTAGCGAAACGCATTCATCATAAATTCCAATAAAAACGTCACATAACGTTGGATCGAAGTGCTTAGATTTTTCTTGATGAAAATAGTGGGTAATGTCGTCTTTTGATTTAGGGGGGACACTAGACCTTTCCATCATCATGGATTCGAAAGCAGCGGCGATGGCAATGATTCTTCCCTCAATTGGAATATCGCTCCCTTTCAATCCGGAGGGGTAACCTGAACCGTCCCATTTTTCGTGGTGCGTTGAAGCAATAACAGAAGCGGTTTGCAGCACTTCAAGAGGAGAGCCCGACAAGATTTCTCCGCCTATAGAAGTATGAGATTTCATTACTTCCCATTCTTCATTCGTCAACGTATCGGATTTAAAGAGAACTTCATCAGGGATGGCAATAGTACCTGTATGGTACAGCGGTACAGCGGTTTTGATTCTATGAGCATGTTCTTCTGTTAAGCCGGAGTGAATAGCTAGAGCGTAGGACAACATGGACAGTCGTTGTATGTGGTTTTTGGGTTCTTTGCAGCGTTCAGTAATCACTTCACCAAACCGATAAGCAGCCTCTCTTTGTGTCGCTATCATTTCCTCTAATAAGAAGAACTTATCGTATGCAATAGACGCGCTTCTAATTAATATTTCTATTAGCTTTCTATGGCTTTCAATATTATGCCGCGGTAAGTTGATTGAAATGATGCCCAACGAATTTCTAACACCCAGCGGTATGACAAACTGAGAAGGAGAAACCTCTACTATTTGACCGTTAAATTCGAAACTTTCCACATCCCGGTTATCCAAATAGCGAGTAAGTGGTTCGCCAATTTCGACGCTATTTTTATCCGTAGATGAAACTACAGTCCACTCTCCATCAACAGGAGAGGCGCAAAATCCAAAGCCGTTAGTGCTTTCCAACCTAAGGACCGAAACCAACTGTGAAAGTATACCTTCCAGCCATGTTTCAGTAGTCTTTTCCTTAAAAACATTCGACGTTAAATTTGATATAACTTTTAACGCTTTCTCTGAATGTTCAATCGTCAGGATATCGTTGTAGGAACGTACAGCAGAAAAAACAGTTGTCGTCAGGCGAGTCGAACTTAGCTCCGTCTTGTTTTTATAGTCGTTAATATCGTAGTTGTGAATTACAGACTCTTCCGGCGCGTCGCCTGGTTGCCCCGTTCTTAGAATAATACGGCTATGCTTATTCCCAAGATCTTCACGCACCCATTTGGCGAGATCCAACCCTGCTTGCCTCGTTTCCATGACCACATCAAGCAGTAAAACTGCAAAGTTCTCATTATCCAGTAATTGCTCTTTCGCTTCCTTGGCGGAGTAGGCGTGAGAAAACCTGAACTTATGATCTAAAAACTCACTGTCATTAAAGACCATTTTAGTAACTTCATGGATATCCTGTTCATCGTCCACAACAAGGATATCCCAGTAGTCTGCATTACTAGGTTGCTCAACTTCTTCGGGCTGGGCAAAACAAAAATTATCATCACTCATAACAGTCACAAGGTTGAATTTTGTAAGGGGAACTAATTTACTTCAATGTTAAACATATTGTTTTTATTATTTATTAACTTATTATCTAGGTTTAGAATAAGACCGACCAAAGTTCAACACAGAGAACTGTATTAGAGATAATTAATTGAGCCTTTCAGACTAAAGTGATGAGCTGAATCGAGTAGAAAAATCTCGAACGATTTGTTCTTAAAGGCATTGCTAAGGTCTGTTGACCTTTCGAGCTGATTTTTGCAGCAATTTGTGGGTTATTTATACAAGGCAGCGCTTGTTCGGTGTAGTCGCTCTACATCGATATCACCCTTTTCGCAGCGAGCTCTCTTCATTTATCAGAAACAAAAAAGCCAGCCTTTGAAACAAATACTGACTTTTTGTGATCCTGAAGCTTTTAGATATTACTTGCTGTCTGCGACCATTATAATTGCGTAGTTTGCGCCAGCTTTATTGGGTTCTTGAGTGTATATTTCGCCATGTACAGTGTTAAAAACAAGTACTGCGTCACCTGAACCAACAGGTGTTGAACTCCAAATCGTTCTTGTTGTGACAGCATCTTTATCAATGAAATTAGGAAATGCCTTAGAATTTAACATTGGTGTATGACAACCTTTTTCAATCAATGATTGCAGCTCCTTGATATTCGGTAAGCGCCAGCTTGTCACACCCGCAAATTGATAGAGTGAATCTAAAGGCGAATTAGCGATGTCATTAGCTCTTTGAAGTGCTGGTTGCCATAAGAACTCTGCTGACTTACCGTTACAAGAAGATTGCGCCGCATCCCATGTTTTGCCTACAGGACACCTCATCCAAGTTAGACCTGTCTTCAAATCTTTTACAATGCCGGAATCCTCAACAACAAACCTGGAATTCGGAGCTGAACGACTGATGTTTGAGCTACAAATTTGAGCGAACGCACTTACGGAAGTCAGTAATAAAACTGATGAAATCAACCACTTTTTCATTATTTAGTCTCCTTATTCGCAACCAAACGAGTTGGGAAAATCCAAGATTCGGATGTGTCATCTGAATAAGAACCTGTAAAAATCCCATATTCATCGAATGCTATTGTGCCCAAGCTCCAAGCAAGTTTTCTTATTTTTCCAGTGTAAGAAGCCGCATGTGTTGGGCTCACTAGGTGAACATAACTAAAGTAAACCACCCCATCTTCCTCCTCACGGTAACTGTTTGCGTAGAAGCTGTCAGACCATACAATGCCGTGTTTTAGGTAAGGTGCCTCATCTTCTGAGCCAATAGTTTGGTTAGGGAAGTACTTCATATTCAGACCCGCAATCACCTCACCTGGATCACTCGGTGCTTTATTCGGAAGAGGGCTAGTACTGCTAAAATCTATGATTCCATACAGCTCATCTCCCGTTGGCAAACGCCAAGTAGATAAACCGCAGATATTTCGTTTACTTAACTCATCAGCGTACTGCTGAGTCGTACAAATTCCGTCGCCAGTAGTCTGACAAGTAGCTGTCAAAACGTCGCCTTTGTTAGAAGAAATACGATCTTTGATTTCCAAAGCAAACAGGCGATCTAAATGCTGGATGGAGGAGGTATCATTAGATTTCACTTCCCAAACCAATCCGGTGCGTTCATCGGATACGCATGACCATTCAGTGGCGTCATCTGCCAGCTCGTTACCCTGAGCATCCAGTTTTTTGAATTTAAAACCGTTGCCAGTGTTAGCCTGCTTATCCGTGACATCAAGACCATGCATAGCATCCTGACCTGGGTAATCCGATGGATTCTCGGTCTGGTTTTCTGTGTTTGAAGCATCCGAGAAGAATTTAGTCAGACCCGTATCATTCAATGGCTGCAAAGTGAATTTGGCTTTCGACAGTTCAGTCACTGCTTTAGTCAGATCTTCAGCCGATGCGTTAGCTTCCGTCAACGCTGTGTAGTCTGCTAGCGAAAGTCCAGCAGATGCCAGAACGTTGGGGCGGTTCTTATCACCTGCCGCTTGAGAGAGCTTGACCACATTCGCTTCAAGTACACTTAGCGCGTTGGCATTGAGGTTATTTAGCAAAGAGCCAGAAAAGGCGATATTCGCGCGCTTAATTTCGGTTTCTACCTGAGAAACCGCCTGAGTCAGCGTTAAACCGTTATCCATTGCGCCAGAGATCAGTGTCGTGATGCCATTGATAACGTTGTCGCTTTTCATTCGACGATTCGGCGCAGCCAAAACAGTCTGGCTTCCCGCAGAGGCAGGGTTAACACTGCTTAATGCAGAAGCTTGCGCCACACCTGTGTCCAGTACCGCCAAAATGGGAAAATCATAAATACTCAGGCTGGTGCTGGTGATGGTAAAAGCGCCATTACGTGCAGTTGTGCTCGCCTCGGACGCATCACAACGGTAGTTTTGGTTTGCATCCACACATACTTTTGCGCTTGCAGGGACATTTGCTGTCGTAATGTTGCCAGACAAATTATAAGTCGGAAGGCTGGTTGAGCTGGCAGAATCGCCGCCCGAACCACCACAACCGGCTAGCAGGAGAGCTGCCGAAAGCAGGGTCAGTTTTGTTTTCATAATGAACTCTTAGTAGTACTTGCGGTTCCGAAGCCAGGCTCCGGTAAATAGAATGAGCAAACTTAGCCAGGCAATGGATGCCCCGCCTGAAGATTGCGTCGTCGACGGCTTTTTATTGTTGTCTGTCGTCGTATTCTCACATTGATATCCACTCAGTTCGCTGACACCCCATTTCAATAAAGTGCCTGTGTCCTGGTGTACAAAGTCGGTGATTTCCAGTCGCCAGATGCCATACATACTGGTTCCTTTCAGGGCGTCTAACTCTTTAGAGTTGCCCGCAGCAAAGTAGCGTTTGAACTTGTTACCGCTGCTGTATTCATGCGGCTTAATTCGGATAACAACGTTATCTGGGCTGGTCAACTTGAGTTCGATATCAGTCAGCTTTTCGTGCTCTAACTCGAAATAAATCCCAAGGTTGTCTGAGATAGATTTTTTAGCGTATACGTCATAGCTGAACGACTTAACGCCTAAGTTATTGTTCTGGTCCGCATCGGAAATGGGTGCGTTGACGGAAGTGACTGGTGTGACAAAGATCGGCTGTCCGTAGATAAATTTCTCAGTAAGCTGCCAGCGACGAACCGATTGGTTACTCGTTACCTGATATTGAATGTCTAAAGCCAAATCAAAAGGCTTGGCACAGACACCATTCGCCAGACCAGAAACATGAACCTTCTGGAGAGCCGAACTGGCATCAGAAAAACTGACCTCTTTCGCCAAATCGGTACGGGCTACACCTTCGATACTGCTCAGGGATAAGGTGCGCTGGATCTGCAGATCAATGCCGTGCTCGGGATCGATAAATTTAGGCGTATTGACCACGCGAAACGGTTCTTTAATCAACCCATGAATATCAAAATTCGCTTTTAGCATCTGAGCGTATTCCTTACCCGAATACAGTTTGTTGGCAACAAAAATCATGCTTTCTGCCAGATCATGCATCTTCATACCGCGACCTAAGCCATACATGGATTGCAGCACAATGGTGTCAAACTCCGAGAAAGCGACCTGACCGTATTTGGCGACCGATTGTTTCAGTGACTGGAACAAAGGCGTTGACCAAAGTTCATCGCCCAGTTCTCCGCCCACATATTCGTGTGGTCGGTATTCGCTTCTTTCAAAGTAGCGAGCACGCTGATTCCAAAGGCTCCGGGTATTTTTCTTGAAACCGAACAATCCATCCCAGTTAGCGAAGGTATCCAGTTCAAAAGATTCGCTCTGCGCGTACTGAACGCGGTAGCTGTATGACCCTGCCCAATAGTCGCCGAAACCTTCTCCGATGGCTCCGGTATGACCATAGCCCCAGTCCGGCACAATCTGATAATGGATGCCATGCCCTAATTCATGGATAACCACATCGGCATCTATTGCGTCTGGCGAGCCTGTAATTCCGAACATGGCGGCTTTAGGACCGAAGTAATATGTCGAGTTATCTTGCGACAGTCCCCTTCCGTCAAAGCGAACGGGTTCAGAAAACAAATCAGAACCCAGTGAAGACAGGTATTGCAACGAATGATCAAGATGGTAAAACGCCATAATCTGCGCAAATTCCGGCATGTCATAAGTCACTGAACTCAAGGCTGCTTCAGAAGCAAATTCAGCAACACCTTCCTGAGCCAGAAACGAGCTGGTCGGGCTGGTTTCCCAGGCTCCAGTACCCGCATTTTTCTGTTGCAGCTCCTTCGCATCCACCTGACGCACACGCTCATTAGCCAGATACAGCTTGCCACCAGATTCAAGAACAGATACAGGCTTGCTCACGTAACGAATAGAATGCGGGTAGTCTTCCAGATTTTTCCACAAGGTATCGGGCTGCGGAACCTTATCCATGGTACGAAGATCTGGGTCGAACACATTGACGTTCACAGACTTGATGGAACCTGTTGCCAGTTCTGGCGGCTCAAGTGCCTCAAGACGCCTCGGATTTTCTAGCTCAATCGCAGTGATGACTAACCCGTTTCGAACAACTGTATCTTCAAGGCTTTTGAATATACGGGTAACACGCTGATCGTTATCCACACTCAGAACGACCGCTCTCTGATGTTTGTATTCGCCACCCACCAACACATCGAAGTTATAGTGCTTGCCGAGCTTACTTTCGGTAACGTAACGCAAACGGAATGAACCAACATCAGCATAACGCTGGCTCACATAGTTCAGTGCTTCACCATCACTGGTCACTGTGGTTGCATTACTCGGGTAGTCCCATTCCCCAGCCATTGCAGATGAAATAGAGGCACAAAGCAGGGTCGGCAAGAGGTACTTTTTCATCATGCCTCCCTAAAACTCGTATTTCGCGTTAAGTGTGAAATAGCGACCAGGTTCGGTTGAGAAAGAGGTCTGATGCTTACCCAATCCAGCGATGTCCTGATAACGCGTAAATTGACTGTCCAGCAGATTGATCACGTTAGCGCTTAGAGTCAGGTCATCCCAAAGGACAACGCTTGCACCTGCATCCAGTGACTGCCAAGCTTGAGTCTGGTCACACGGCACTTCCACTTGCAGTTCATTGTTGCAAACAGGCGTTCTGGTCATTTCAGCAGCCCAGTTCATTCGAAGGTAGCCACTCAATGCATTTTGTTCGTAGTCGAGCTGAACGTTGCCTTCCCAAGGAGTCAGAGAACGGATGTAATTGCCATCGCCATCTTTTCCATCGACTACGCCGGCTTTGGTCGACACTGCCCATTGCTCATCAATCTGGTATGCCACAGAGAATTCCATCCCCTGCGTAAACACATTTTTCTTGTTTACATACTGGTACAGCGAATTGCCGTTTGGATCCCGACCTATTCGCTTAACATCGATGAAGTTTTTGTATTGGGTGTGGAAAACCGCCGTCGACCAGGACCACTGACCGTCCTGATATTTAGCACCCAGTTCGTAGGAATCGCTGGTCTCTTTTTCCAACTCTAAATTCGGAATAATGTAAAACGGGTCGAATAGGTTAAACAAGTGAGGTACAAAGCCGTAGACCTTGTCGTAGCTCGGGGCACGATAGCCATGGTTGTAGCTGATATAACCATTCAGAGAAGGCGTGAACTTGTGGGTAACAGACAAACTTGGCGACCATTCTGAGCTGCGGGTATTGCTGATTTCGTAGCCACCAATTTCGCTTCTTGTTTCAGGCTCGAGGTGGTGAAAATCAAAGCGTGCGCCAAGATCGAATATCCAGTTGCCATGGGTTGCTCTGTCTTTTATGTACGAACTGAATCTGTGAGTAACCACTCCGGCAAACGGCGACTTATCTTGCTCGTCCAAACCATTTGTGTCGAATGTCTTTCGGCTAACCGGGCGGTTGTACGAACGACGGTCTACTTCTACACCGTAAACGATCTGATGCTGCATATCTACGAAGTCAGTTAGTTTATTGGCGTCCAGATTGATGCCCATCGCACTGTCGTTAAACTCACGATGATCATCTTCATTGCGGTACTCCGTGATGCCTCTGTTATCACGATATATCGAGTAATTGCGATCGCGCTGCGAAGTGGAATCACGCAGATAGCCCTTGGTATTCAGCTCATCGTAAAATGCATTTGAGACGGTATGCTGTGTCCCAAGTTCCACGCCGATCGTCCGGGTAAAAACTTTGTCGTTGTAGTGGCTAACGTCCCATTTGCCATCCGGCTGAACGATATGCGTGCCTTCATCGCGATTAACACGGTTAAGGTAGTAATTTGCTTTGGCTTTAAGAATAAAATCGTCGTGCAGATAATGGTCAACCACCGCATCCAAATTGTAGCCGTCGATATCACGATTATAGAGATCCTGCTTGTAGTTTCGGGTCTCCTCGCCCAACCAGTAGCTTGCACGAATTAAAGCTTCGGTATCTTGAAAACGAAATGCAGAAAGCGCATAGCTTTTGGTTTTGTTACTGATCTGGGTGTAGGTAGTTCCTACCTCGGAATGGAAATCTTTACCTTGCAAATAGTCCTCTGGCTTCTTGGAAACCAGTACCACAACACCGCCAATAGCACCGGAACCGTGAATGTTGGAGCTCGCCCCTTTCACAACTTCGATTTGCTTGAGGCTGTTGATATCAAAAGTGTCGCGACCTGCGCCATCATTGAGATCCAGCGCACCGTAGCCATCCGACATTTTTACACCATCTTTCACAATGGCAATTCGGTTTCCAGTCATCCCTCGGATTACGATGTTCTGAGGTCGACCCGCTCCGCCAGTAACAGAAACGCCCGGTTCGGTGTCCAGCGCATCATAGAGTTCTGTTGCCCCTTCCTTTTCCACCTTGTCCAGATCAACCACAGAGATGGATCCCGGTACTTCGAACAGAGGAGTGTCGATTTTGTTAGCCGTAACAACAACGGTTTCGACAAACTCCTGTTCATTTTGAGTAGAAACTGTGCCGCTTTCAGCGAAGCAGATATGAGAAAACAACGCAGCCGATACTGCGACAGATAAAGGAGAAAGTTTCATCAATTACTCCGCTGATGAGTGTTGAACAAGTGAAAGGAGAAAGGCGTACTCTTCCGCCTGAAAATTCAGAGCGTGTCGGCGATCCGGTCTGTGACCAGAAACGAAATCGGTGCGCAACAAGTAAGGGTGGTCTGCGGTACTCAGCATATTTAGGCGAGCGACATACTTAGCACCTTCCCAAAAAGGTACTCGACGATCCTGATAACCCACGCGGACTAGAATAGGCGGGTAGCTTTGTTTTTTAAGGTTTTGATACGGATCGAAGTTCAGCATCACTTCACGCTGTTTGGCATCACTTGGGTTACCCCATTCCAAATGCTGTTGGTCGCTCAATGGGATAGAGCTGTCGGACATGCTGTTTACAACATCTAAAAATGGCACTTGCAATACCGCGCCTTGGTAAAGTTCCGGCTTTTGATTGATCGCTGCTGCGACTAACGTACCGCCAGCGCTGCCTCCGATTGCGAGAATAGGGCGGTCACCGTCCTCATAGTTTTTTAGATACTGAGATACCATGTGAAAGTCATTGATGCCGTTTTGCTTGTAGATGCCACGGCCTGATGCATGCCAGTCATTTCCAAGGAAACCGCCACCGCGAACATGCGCGATAGCGTAAATAGCGCCTTGATTTAACAAGCTAACTATTTGAGGCATGAAGTAAGGACGCATGGCGACACCATAGGCACCGTAACCATACAAAATAACCGATGATTGCTTGGTTAGCTTGTCCTTGCGATAAGCCAAGGTGACAGGAATACGCACTCCGTCTTGCTTAACCCAAACCTGTTTTGAGACATAATTTTCGGTATCGTGGCTTGGATAGACATCTTGAGAAAGAGCAGAAACCTGCCCAGTATTCACATCCAATTCCGACCATTTAGGCGGTTGAATCAATGACATGCTGCGCAAACGAATTCGATTACTGCCATAGTCACCGTTTCTTTTCACCCAAGTGACAGCACCATTCTCATTTAATGAGTTCTGCCACACGGTTTTTCCATCTCTTACAGCCGTTAGCTTGCGGTTTTGATGAGCCACCGTCGAAACCACTAACGCAGATTCGAAAAGATAAAAATTATCAATGGATTCATTTTCAGTCGGTTGGAACGCAAGGCTAAGTTCAGAAATATCGGCTTTGAGTGGCTTTTGCCAAATAGCAAATTCGCCTTGATGGTTGGAATTCAAAAACAGCTGCTCGTTGGCGATATCTGCAAAATACTCCAGCCCATCTTTTCTGGGGAATATGGTTTTCGACAATGCCCCTGTATTCAGATTAAGAAGAAGTTGCTCTACACTGGACTCATTATTAGATTGAACAATCGCCCAATTGTCATCGCTAGCCGGATAGACAGACACCAACCACGCTGGATCGGTTTCTTCAAATACGGTTATCTTACTTTTTGAGTTGAGATCAAATCGAACCAATTGGTAGGGGCGCTGAGTCGTATCTTCTTGACCGACGGCATACAGAGAACGATCGTCTCTCGACCACAGCACTGTGGCTTCAGAACCACTGGTAACCCATGTTTCTAAACCGGTTTCAAGTTCAATCACAGAAATCTGATGTTGCCCTGTCCCAGAAACATCTTCCGCCAAAGCTATCGCGCTTAAATCGTGGCTTAGTGTCCAATTAGCAAGGCGGTAATAAGCGTGCTTCTCTTGCCGAGCACTGATATCCAAAACAACTTCAGCCATCGCGTTTAAGCGATTTTTTCGCAGCAAAACTTGTCGACCATCTTGAACGCTAAGTTTGTACTGCTCCCCTTTTATCACCAACCAAGGTTGAGGGGCTTTTTCGACATCATCGCGTTGCCACTTATCGAGTAGTAAGTCCTTAAGCGGCTTTATGTCTGATAAGGTTTTGTCGGTTTTGGTATTTTGTTCAACCAAAAACTGCTTAACGTTCGTATCACTTCGGCTGTCATCTCTGAGCCATTGGAACTCGTCTTGAGCCAAAACATGAAAGCATGTGAGACCAGTGAATAAAATCAGTGAAGAACGCCAAAGCATGAGCAACCTTAGAAATATAGAGAGAACTTATAAAAGGTCGCGCATGGTGCACCCAAACAATAATGATATCAATTATCATTTACATTGATATTTGACACGAATCACAGATTTAACACCTATATGCTCATAAAACAATCCAAGGTAAACAACATCAACGGTAGAAAGCTCAACCATTCAATAGAAATAAACTCGAATAATAATTCACAAAATCAATAAGAAGCGATGAAAAAACCTGTTATGGACTCATACTTCAACTAAAAACCTGCCATTTAACAATTTGAAATGTATTTTCATGATTTCAAATAGTAAATGAAAATTGTGATAGGAGTCACATTAAAAACACATAACGTTCCATTCATGATTTATTGCTTTTTTTGATGCCATGAAACAGTTTCATGGCATGTATTGAATTTGCCCAGCCTTTCAATTTTCCTGAAATTCCTATTTCTCCCCTCTAGTCTGATGAGACGAAGTTCACACTATATCTGCCACAGTTTATTGATACTGCCCACGCACTCTGTTGCCTGCACCCAATAAAACCCATAAGGATATGATATGAAAGTGTTTCAAATTGCCGCATGTTGCGCGCTTGCATTAGGCGTCGCTTCCACCGTTCATGCCGAAGAAAACAAAATCCGATTTGATGGTTTCCCCGATTTTGACAGCAGTTTAAAGGTCATATTGCCGGAGTTTACGAAAGAATCTGGAATCAACGTTGATTACCTGATGAACAATCATGGCGACCACCACACCAAGCTCACTACTAACCTGGCGACCGGATCTGGTGCTGGTGACGTGATCGTTGTCGATGTTGAAAAAATCGGTCCTTTTGTCGCATCAGGTGGCTTAGTTAACCTTTCAAAACAATACGGTGCGGATAAATTCCAAGCTCAATTTGCACCTTATGCATGGGCGCAAGGCAAAGGAGGTGATGGAAGCATGTACGGCATACCCGTCGATTTGGGTCCTGGCGTAATGTATTACCGAACCGACATCTTTGAAAAAGCGGGTATTGATGTAAAAGAAGCCATTAAAGATTGGGATGCTTACATCGCTGCTGGGGTCAAATTAAAGCAACAGAATGTCCAGCTTATTGCGTCAGCTGCAGATGTCGCGCAAGCCATTATTTTCACGACAGTCCCAGAAGGTGAAGGCCTGTATTTTGATAAACAGGGTAATTCCGTTGTCACTTCGCAACGCTTCGTCCACGCGTTTGAAGTAGCGAAAAAGATCCGAGACAACGGATTAGACGCTCGAATCTTAGCTTGGTCGAATGAGTGGTATGAAGGTTTTCGCAAAGGCACATTTGCAACCCAACTTTCTGGTGCTTGGCTTTTGGGTCACCTAAACAATTGGATTGCCCCAGATACCAAGGGGAAATGGGCCGTTTCTCACTTACCTGATGGTATTTATGGCAGCTGGGGTGGGTCTTTCCTCTCTATTCCAAAACAATCAGACCATCCAGATGAAGCGTGGAAGCTGATTGAATACATGACAACAAATCGTGCAGTTCAACTTAAGCACTTTGAAACTATCGCGGCGTTCCCAGCCAACACAACAACCTACGACGATCCTTTGTTCGAACAAGAAGTTGAATTCTTAGGTGGGCAGAAAGCGCGATTACTGTTTGCAGATGTGGCGAAAAATATAAAACCCGTACAGCCGAGTAAAGGCGATCATGTTGCCCGAGCCATCATTCTAGAAAATGCATTAATGGAAGTGCTCGATGAAGGCAAAGACATCGAAACTGCGCTCAAAGAAGCAGAGCGTCTAATAAAACGCAGAACACGTAACCTGTAATAAAAGTTACTGGAATTGAGAACGTAACTTGAATCTAAGGCATCACTTGGATTTAAGGCGACACTCAGATTTGAAGCAATACGGAGCCAGCAGGATATGGATACTGCAAACAGTAAAGCAACCGAAATTCCAACGAATACACAGGAAAAGCGCTTTCAGATGAATGCGCTAACACCTTATGGATTTTTGTTGCCATTCATAATTATTTTTTCCGTTTTCGGTGTCTTTCCCCTGCTGTTCTCGGTCTACCTATCATTTCATGCATGGAACCCTGTTGAAGGGTTAGCCGCAATGAAATATGTAGGAGTGGAGAACTACGAAATTGCGCTCACCGACCCTTGGTTATGGCGTTCGCTTAAGAATACCCTGTGGTTGGCCATCACATCAGGCGTAGCTCAGCACCTAGTCGCCATACCTGTCGCTTATATTTTGGTTTCATTAAGCGATCGGCTTAGGCATTGGCTCACATCGGCTTATTTTTTGCCATTCATTACATCGACCGTCGCGGCGTCTCTTATCTTTTTCAACATGTATTCCCCTAACAGCGGAATCATCAACCAAACGCTCATCATGCTATCCGACAGCACACTATTTGGGTGGGCATTTAGCTGGGTAAGCGACTATCAACCCATACGGTGGCTCGACGATTCAACCATGGTAAAACCCGCAATCGCAATCATGGTATTTTGGAAATACACCGGTTTTAACATCGTCCTTTACACCACTGGCTTAATGACCATTCCAAAAGACATTTTAGAGGCTGCCAGAATGGATGGAGCCAACGCGTTTCGTCGGTTTTGGAGTATCTCACTTCCAATGATTCGACCGTTTGTTTTCTTTGCTGTCACCATGACCATCATAGGTAACCTACAGTTGTTTGAAGAACCATTCGTATTGACAAGGGGGACAGGGGGAACCGGTCAATCTGCGCTCACCATCTCTATGTACTTATACAAAGTCGGCTGGGAATGGCTAGAGATGGGGACGGCTTCCGCTATTTCATGGCTGCTCTTTGCGCTTATCGCCTTTTTCACCTGCATTCAATTTTTCTTCTTCGGGAAGAAAGGATTAGGGGAACAATAATATGAATCATTCTATCGCCCCTCAGAACACACGCGTGACGGAAGTCATCGTTAAGGTCGCACTGGTTGCTCTGGCAAGTGTATTAATCATCTCCGCCTTGATGACTGTATTTCCATTTATTTGGTCGGCACTGCTTTCAACTCGTGATCGAACGGAAATATTCGGCTCAGGCATCAGCTTTGCTATTGGTGATAGCCTCGCGATTAATTACGCAAAGTTGCTTGAAATCATGCCTTTTTGGCAAGCGATGTTTAACTCCATTTACGTGGCTTTTTTAGGTACCACAATTTCGCTTTTGTTTTGCTCGATGGGAGGGTATGCCTTCGCGGTATATCAATTCAGAGGGAAAAACGTCCTATTTGGCATGTTGGTTGGATCCATGATGATACCGCCAGTTTTGAGCCTGATACCCTATTTCATGATCGTGAAGTTTTTAGGGCTTATCGATAACCATATGGCAGTGTGGCTACCCTTTACGACAACGCCGTTTGGCATATTCCTAATGCGCCAACATGTGGTTGCCTCTATCCCAAAAGAATTGCTCGAAGCAGCCAAGCTAGACGGCGCTGGAGAATTTCGCACGTACTGGAGTGTGGTTCTTCCTCTTATGAAACCTGCACTCGCCACATTAGCCATCGTTCAATTTGTGTTTTTCTGGAACAGTTTTATGAACCCACTCGTGGTACTCACTTCGCCAGAAAACTATGTCATTACTCAAGCATTACGCAGCGTACAAGGTATTCCCAACACACCTTGGGGAGCCGTCATGCTTGGCACCACAATTTCCATTCTTCCTCTGGTAACAGCCTACCTATTTGCTTCGCGGCAAATGATCAGCGGCTTAACCTCTGGAGCCGTAAAAGGATAACGTTTTATGAACAAATACCAGCTTCCACACGACTCATCCATGCTCTCTAAAGACTTTGTATTTGGGGTCGCGACCTCTTCTTACCAAATCGAAGGAGGAGTCACAGCAGACGGTCGATGCCCTTCCATTTGGGATACGTTCTGCCTTCGCCCGAACACTGTCGATAATAACGATAATGGCGATATTGCTTGTGATCATTACCATTTATGGAAACAAGACATCACCATGATCAAAGAGTTGGGAGTCGATGCTTACCGATTCTCGATAGCATGGCCACGTATTATCGACAAAGACGGCATCGTTAATACCGCTGGCTTGGCATTTTATGAACGCATTATTGATGAATGCCGCCAGCAAGGGCTCAAAGTTTACGTCACCTTATACCATTGGGATTTACCGCAGTATTTGGAAGATCGTGGTGGTTGGCTGAACCGCGAAACGGCCTACAAATTTGCCGAATACGCCAATATTGTTAGCCAATACTTCGGAAATAAAATTGATTGTTATACCACGCTGAACGAACCCTTTGTGTCCGCTTTTCTTGGCTATCGCTGGGGCATTCACGCACCTGGGATAAAGGGAGAGAAAGAAGGTTTTCAGGCATCGCATCACCTTCTGCTAGCACATGGTTTAGCGATGCCACTTCTGCGTCAAAATGCACCGGCTTCGAAACACGGCATTGTGCTCAATGTGACTCCTGCTTATCCAGAAACTAAAGCGGATGAAAATGCCGCAAAATACGAAGATGCCGAAAGCTGCCATTGGTTTATGGAGCCCATTTTGCACGGCAACTACCCTGATTTGGTACTGGAGAAACAAAAGGAAAATCTGCCCGTTATTTTGGAAAAAGACCTACAAATAATCAGTGCTCCCATCGATTATCTGGGCATCAATTTTTATACCCGTTCTGTAGTGCGATACGGTTCCAACCGTCAGATTCAAAGCGTCAGCCAAAACGACGCCGAGCACACCCATATTGGTTGGGAAGTTTACCCTCAAGCACTGACTGATGTGCTTCTGCGTATCCATGATTACTACAAGGAGCTGCCACCAATATTTATTACTGAAAACGGCGCAGCAGTGAACGACAAACTCGTGGATGGAGAAGTCCACGACGAGCAGCGTATTCGTTATTTTCAAGCTCACCTCAATGCGGTAAACAACGCGATTAAATCAGGCGTAAAAGTAAGTGGTTACTTTGCATGGAGCCTAATGGACAACTTTGAGTGGGCATTTGGGTATCAACAAAGGTTCGGCTTGGTCTATGTCGATTATGCCACGCAAAAGCGTACTCTAAAACACAGTGCCATTGCGTATCGAAACATGTTGGAAGACCGCTCTAAAGGAGGCAACTAATGGCCAAAGTTGAATTTAAAAATTTGAAAAAATCCTACGGTGACGTGGCAGTTGTAAAACAGTTTGATTTCACGGTAGACGACGGCGAGTTTGTGGTTTTTCTCGGACCATCAGGCTGCGGGAAATCGACGACTTTAAGGATGTTAGCAGGGCTGGAATCGATATCTTCAGGGGAAATCTACGTAGGCGACAAATTGATGAATTCTGTCGATGCCAAAGACCGAGATCTGGCGATGGTGTTTCAAAGTTACGCCCTTTATCCACATATGACGGTTTATGAAAACATCGCCTTTGCGCTTAAATTGAAAGGCATGTCTAAAAGTGACATCGACACAGAAGTTCGAAAGGCCGCTGAAATGCTGGAATTGGCACCACTTTTAGACCGAAAACCAAAAGCATTATCTGGCGGGCAAAGGCAGCGCGTTGCGATGGGACGAGCCATGGTTCGAACCCCAAAAGTCTTTTTGTTTGATGAACCTTTATCCAATCTAGACGCGAAACTTCGCGGAACCATGCGCGAAGAAATAAAACACCTGCATAGAGAATTAAAGACCACGACCATTTACGTCACTCACGACCAAATCGAAGCCATGACGCTGGCCGACAGAATAGTGATTCTAAAAGACGGTTATGTTGCACAGGTCGGAACGCCAACAGACGTATTCCAGCGTCCTGCCAACAAGTTTGTCGCGCAGTTTATTGGTAATCCTTCAATGAATATGCTGGATGCGCAACAGGTACAACACGAAGGCAACTGGAGTATTAGATTGGGATCGCTTCTTATCCCTATGCCTGAACGCTTCATTGCAAAAGCCAGAAATGAAGCCTCTGTACATTTTGGCATTCGCCCCACCGATCTCTATTTGCGCGCCGAGCAAATAAGTCATTCACGCTACTACCCTTTACCGATTAAAGTTATCGATAAAGAGCTACTTGGTGCGAGCATATTAGTGAAAGGCATGTTGGATGGACAATCGCTCACTATTGAAACCCAAGCGGCAGAAGTTGACGTCGACATCTTATCAGTATACTTAGATATGGATGCTATCCACCTTTTTGATATTGAAAGTGAACAGTCGTTGGCTGACTGAATTCTCCATCTTCTGAGGAATCATGACGAGAAAGAAAAAAGAATCCACCGTATATGATGTCGCCCGCCACGCTGGGGTTTCAGTTAGTACCGTGTCGCGTTTTTTAAACCGAAGCAGTTATGTTTCAGAACAAAAAAGTGCCAACATCGAAGCCGCTCTGAAAGCGACGGGCTACAAGCCTAACGTTCAGATGACGCTTGGCTCTGGAAAGCGCTCAATGACCATTGGGGTTCTGGTCCAAAACCCAGAAAGCCCCCATACCAATCGAATGTTGATCAACATGGAAAGCACGTTGATGGCACATGGCTACTCATTGGTCATTGCTTCCGGTCATTGGAATAACAGCCAAGAACTGCACGCGCTGGATTACCTCGCTCAAAGCCATGTTGATGGCGTCATCATATTTACGGGTAGCTTAACCGAGATGCAAATTCTTGAGTTCAGTGATGCTACGCCAGTCGTTGCGGTGGGCTATCACGTCAACGGGAACAACGTCCTTTCTTTATCGATAGACAATGAGCTTGGCGGATACATGGCAACGTTACACCTTCTGCAACAAGGACATGTTGCAATAGCGCACATCAAAGGGCATTCCAATCAACCAGACTCTCGGTCGCGCTTTTTAGGGTATAAAAAGGCTCTAGATGAAGCCGGTATCAAGGCAGGGAAATCATTGGTAAAACAAGGCGATTTTAGTTCAGAGTCGGGGTATGAGAAAACGCTGGAGTTGATCGACTCAAATACACACTTTACAGCGCTGTTTGCAGCCAATGACCAAACTGCATACGGTGCAATAAAAGCGCTGCATGATCGAAACATGAAAGTGCCAGAAGATGTCTCTGTTATAGGTTTTGACGATCTTCCAACGTCACTTTTTTTCACGCCAGCATTAACCACGCTTCGTCAACCCATCGAAGAGCTGGGTGCCGTATGCGCCGACGCATTACTCAAGTTGATGTCTGGTGAAAACCACCAAACGCGAATGCCCCCTATTGAATTGATTGTTCGCCAATCCACCAAATCTCCATTTCGATAAAATTAACTGTTCTCATCCTACACTCATCGTCGTCCTTAACGATCTTCGTCCATAATTAGTCTGACGCGTGGAGCATAATGATGAGTGAACTTAAACCCGTTCTTCTTAGCCTGTTAACAGTCATGTTTTCAATGACTGCGCAAGCGGAACAAGCCCAAACTTTGCCTCGTTCCGATAGCAGTAATATTCATTACTATTTATCCATTGAAAATGAAAAACCCTCCGACACCTTGCTGGTTCTTATTCAAGGTTCTGATTGTAATAGTGTTACCAAAGTTGAAATGATTAAAGAGGGTCTACCAACAGTTGCACCCGATGCCGATCTTTTAACAGTCGAGAAATACGGTATTACTCAGGCGCTTTCCTACGACGAAGATCCTGAGCGAACAGACTGCCCAGAAAATTTTGTTCAAAAAGACAGCATTAGTCAGAGGGTTGATGACCACCTCAAAGTTATCTCTCACGTCCGATCTCAACATCGCTATAAAAACGTTTATGCCGTCGGTGGCAGTGAAGGAGCGCTTGTCGCGAACTTCCTTGCGCAATACCCAGAAACCGTTTCCAAAGTAGTGGCTTTTAATGGCGGTGGCGCGCGTTTTATCGACGATCTTGAACATGCAATAAAGTCGGAGATAACGGATAAAAAAACCTATACTGAAGTAATGCAAGAAGTCCAAGAGTTCACTCAGTACGTACTTAACAGCGAACCTGTTGAGTTTAATGTAAGTGGTCATGGCTTTGCATGGTGGCGAGAAATATTAGAGCTAAACCAAACGGACGTATTAAGAAAAACGCAGGTGCCTGTTTTACTTGTTCAAGCTGAAAAAGACAGCAGCGTCTCCGTGAAATCGGCATTGGAGCAATTTAACCTTCTTAAAAAGGAAGGGAAATCTAATATTGAATACCTTTCGCTTGCAGGGCTGGACCACGCTTTTAATGATAAGGATGGGCAAAGCCAAGTGCCAACGGTCATTAAAGATGTTCAACATTGGTTGGAGTCTGATAAACCAAAATAACCCAGCGAGAAAACACAGATGGAAAACAAGCCGATAAGCTCAGGCGTAGAAAGAGTCAAACAGCATTTGGAAAACCACGGAGGGCATTTCGATGTGTTAACCCTCCCCGATTCTACCCACACGGCAAAAGATGCAGCTAATGCCATTGGCTGCAACGTTGAACAAATAGCCAAATCTTTGGTGTTTGTCGATAAGCTTTCAGAACAACCCATAATGATCATCGCATCGGGTACGAATATTGTCAGCTTAGACAAAGTGGAAGAAGCAACTGGATTTGTTCTTGGCAAAGCCACGGCAAAACAGGTTAAGACCTTTACTGGCTTTTCTATTGGTGGCGTTTCCCCCATCGCCCATATTCAACCCATCATTACTGTGCTGGACGAAGACTTAAAACAATACTCTGAAATATGGGCAGCAGCGGGTTCACCAAATTCCGTATTCAAGCTCCAATCTGAACAGCTTCAGTCTTTAACGCAAGGCAGTTGGTTGAGCCTTTGCCAATAGATTTATTTGTGGCGATAGTTTTATTTGTGGCGGTAGTTTTATTTGAGACAAAAGCTTTATTTTGGCAAAAAGCCCAGCTTAGTTAGCTGGGCTTTTGTATTCATTGACGGAGCATTTTTTCATTAACTCGCCATTTTAATCGTCGCTAGGCGGCTGTGGCTTTTTCTTCTTCGGCATAAATACCTGATCACCAACCGCCACATTTGTGAGGAAAGTTTTATCACGCTTGGCTGGCTTCTTAGCGCCTTTCTTCGCTTGTGGCTTGCGCTTCTTCTTCGCATCACCTGCGTTTTTGCGATAATCAGGCTTACGTGGTTTGATGCCTTTGAATTTACCTTCAAGGCCTTCCAACACAGAGAAAGAAAGGTCTTGTTGTAAGAAATTCTCGACTCGCTTAAAGCTATCCCAATCTTTAGGACCAACAAGCGACACGGCATTTCCTTTGTTACCTGCTCGTCCAGTACGGCCCACACGGTGCACGTATTCTTCAGTATGCTTTGGCATATCGAAGTTAATCACGTGAGTCACGCTCGCAATGTCGAGCCCGCGAGAGGCGACGTCGGTGGTCACCAATATTTTAAACACATGGCGCTCAAATTGGCTCATGATGTTGTTGCGCTGCGTCTGGTTTAAATTGCCGCTCAACGCCATGGCCTTCAGGCTCTTTTCGTTCAACTCTTTGGTTAAGCGCTCAGTATCCGCGCGAGTTGCTGTGAAGATGATGACCTGGCGGTACTCAGACTCTTCCAAGATGCGATTCATGATCGCTTCTTTGTGATCAAGGTGATCACAAAGATAGAAAGTTTGCGTAATGTCTTTGTGTTCTTCGTTCGCGCTGCCAACAGAAATGCGTTTTGGTGCATTCAGCATTTCAGAAGCAATGTCGTTCACTTCCGCATGATCCAGCGTCGCTGAAAACATGAGCGTCTGACGACGGCGATGTTTCGCTGCATTGTGAATTCGGCGAAGCTCTGGAGCAAAACCCAAATCCAGCATTCTGTCTGCTTCATCAAGAATCAGCGTATCCACGCCATCGAGAAACATAGAACGATGCTCAAGGTGGTCGGCCAAACGTCCTGGCGTCGCGACAATGAATTTAGGGTATTTACGAAGTGCTTTAACCTGATCGTTAAAGTTTTCACCACCCAAAATAAGAGTCGCATCATAAGATAAACCACCTAACATGGCGCGAAGTTCACCGTACACCTGCTTTGCAAGCTCACGAGTTGGCGCCAAAATGACCCCTCTTGGATCTTTCGCAGAGAAAGCTTTGGTTTTAAGCGCTTTATGAAGCAACGGTAATACGAATGCTAACGTCTTACCCGATCCGGTTTTAGACGATGCCAACAGGTCTTTACCTGCAATAACAACGGGAATGGATTGACGTTGAATATCAGTTGCTTGCTTGAAGTCGTAATGCTTCAGGTTTTTCAATAAGCGGTTATCTAGCCCTAAGTCTTTAAATTGCAAAGGATTCTCCAATAAGGTGGTACAAGGTGTTTTATCAGCGCCGTATGATAACTCTTTTTAAGGACCAGATCACAAAAAATAGTCGCTATTCTTACTAACCCTCATGTGTATCGTTTTGTCACGCTATCTACAAATTTGTCATTTTCATGTTAGATTTTAGAACGATGCCATCAGATGGCGGATTTTTGTGCCATATTAGAGACTGGTGACCACATGTGAGTGGTACTGATTTACGTTTTCTCACAAGCGGCACTATGATTGAGTAGCAACCTTTCATACCTAAACAATCAAAGCCATTTAACAAAAGCTTTATGTGCGGGAATTTAGGGAATAAAACAAGCTATAAAAAAATGTCCAACAAGGAGTTCTTATGAACAGCAAATTACTTTTAGCAGCGGGTATTTCTTCAGTTCTGTTTTTGGCAGGTTGTTCTGGCGCGCCAGACACAGCTTCCAGTAAACTGGATGAGCTAACTAATCAGGTTCAGCAGCTCAGTCAGCAAGTTTCTTCGCTTCAATCTTCTCAAGAAAAAGCGAGCATGAAAGCAGAAGAAGCAGCTTCAGCAGCGAATGGTGCTAAGAGCGCTGCGATGTCGGCTCAACAAGAAGCGGCACGTGCAAACAGCCGTATCGATAACATCGCGCAGTCTTATACTAAGTAAGCTCAGAGATTAAGTAAGCTCAGAGATTAAGTAAAAAATGGGTGCATTGGTCACCCAGATATTTTCGCTTGCAGCCGGATTTAAACGGCTGATATCAAAATATGTAACCTGAACTTGGGTTATTGAGAGATTAGGTTATTTATGGCGTGGCAATTTCGATTGGCACGCCATTTTGTACTTGAACCGCGGCCTTCGCTTTTGCATCTGAAATATTAAACTCATCCATCCACCAGCCAAGTTCCATTGGCAACTCTAACCTTGCTTGAACGCCTTTGCTGTTGGTTAGTGGCTCATGCACTTCAATAAACACACTTCTGTCCGGTTCCAGCGACATTTTGATTGGTTGATTAATGATCCTTACCTGTTCACCTTTGTTCGCTTGTTTAAACAGCCATTCGATGTCTTTAGGCTCCATTCGGATACAGCCCGCGCTGACACGCAACCCAATGCCAAAGTCTTTGTTGGTTCCGTGAATCAGATATTCTCCAGATCCATACGCCAAACGCATGGCATAGTCGCCTAAAGGGTTTTCTGGTCCTGCGGGAACCACTCGTGGCAAGCTGATGCCTTTTTCTGCGTATTCTTTGCGGATGGATTTAGGGGGAGTCCATGTTGGGTTTGGAATTTTGCTCGAAATTCGCGTTACCATCTCAGGCGTATCTCGCCCAACCCGGCCAATCCCTACAGGGAACACGTGAACAATGTCTTCGCCTTTAGGGTAATAATACAATCGCAGCTCTGGCAAATTGATAACAATGCCCTTTCTAGGCGTATCCGGAAGAATAAAGTGAGTAGGAATAGTTAACACGGATCCTTCAGGAGGAAGGAATGGGTCGTACCCTTTATTGGCAGCCATAAGTGAAAGAAAACCAACATCGTATTGTTTAGCGATTAGGGCGAAGGTTTCTCCTTCTTGAACCACATGTCGCTGCACGGTCCCTGCTATATTGCTGCCTTCAATAGGCAACGGAAATGTTGCTGCCGAAACCGACGATGCAACCAAGGATACCAACCAAACACCAACGACCGCTTTCTTCATCCCTACTTTTGCCTCTAATTCTTTCGTTCAACACTGCTTTAGATCAGCCTAGTTCTTCAACTAAGTAAGATCATGTCAGCAACGCTTGCGCATCGTCAACACCATTACCTCGGGTTCTGATGATTGAACCCGAATTAAAATTACTTAACCTTTTGCTTTCTTATACATACTCAATGCCAGCTCGCGCTGAGTTTTATGGTCAACAACACGCTCAGGATAATTTAGCGTATGGCTTTCTGACCACATCCAAGGTTGATGTATGTATTTCGATGGCACCTGTTTTAATTCCGGAATCCACTGGCGCACAAAGTCGCCTTGAGTATCAAACTTTTCTCCCTGAGATATCGGGTTAAAAATTCGAAAGTACGGCTGCCCATCACACCCTGTTGAAGCCGACCATTGCCAGCCCCCGTTGTTTGCCGCGTAGTCTCCGTCTGCAAGTTTTGACAGAAAATAGTCTTCACCCCAGCGCCAATCAATCAACAAGTCTTTGGTTAGAAAGCTCGCCACAATCATTCTTAGCCGATTATGCATCCAGCCAGTAGAATTGAGCTGCCTCATTGCTGCATCGACAATCGGATACCCTGTTGTGCCATTTTTCCAACGTTCGAACCAATCCTTGTCATTGTGCCACTCAAGATCAATCGCCCAGTCAATAAACGGTAAGCCTTTGCTCAATTTTGGTTCAAAATCGAGCAAATGTTGATAAAACTCTCGCCACACTAATTCACTCAGCCAAATTTGTTCACCTTCATTGAGGTCGTCCATACTTTGCTGGTAAGTCAAACGAGCGACGCACTGCCTAACAGAAAGAAAGCCGAGCGCCAGATAGGGTGACAACTTGCTTGTCCCTTCTATAAAAGGAAAGTCTCGATCTTCTTTATAGCGATCAACGCTTTTTGTATGACGAAGCGCGTTTTTTTCTGTACTGAGAGCATTTTGCGAACTTAAGGCATTGTGAGAACTGTGAGGACTTTCTGCACAAAAATCACGAAGCTGATGAATCAGTGCTTCCGTACAAACATCATATTGATTGCTGTCCGCCCGAGGATAACTGAAATGGCACTTAGAATTGAATTGGCTAACCAGTGGCTGAAGAAACGTCACTTCCGGCACCTCATCGTTGCCCTTTTTTAAACGTGGAAAGACAGAAACACCAGCCAGAGAAACCTGATTTAGCCACGCTCGCTTAAATGGCGTGAAGACTTTGAAATACTCACCTTTTTTGTTGAGAACACTTCGCGGAGGTAGGACACATTTGTCGTGATAGAGATGAACGTTTTTTGATGGTGGACACTGGCTTTCAATGGACGAATCTCGCTGCTTTTCGTTCCATTCATATTCAATATTGGCGTGTAAGCCTTGAATTTTGTCGTAAGTAAGTAGCTTAGATATTAAATCGGCTTGCTCCGCAAAGGTCGACACCTCGGCATAAACCAAGGGGACATTTAACTCGTGTAATTCTCGCTGCAATTCATACAAACGCCGATAAATCAGATCCGCTTGAATGGGCGCCATATGGTGGGATTCCCATTGCTGCGGTGTCGCGATATACAGTGCAATGACAGGCTGTCCGGTTGCTATTGCTTGTGAGAGTGCGGTGTTATCCAATGTTCTTAAATCACGACGAAACCAAACCAATTGCATACTATTGTTATTCTTCTATCTGATTGAAATACACTTGCTGGATAAGCGGAGAATACCCCACTTCATACGCATCTAATGCTGCGAAGGACTTAATGTCTCCAGCCGTCTTACTGCTGATGTTTTTACTGCAATGAAAGTAAACTTGAGAAACAGATTCTGAGTTCACCATTTCAGGTAACCCACTCACGTCTTCAACGCCTTCCAGCATAGTGACGCGGTTTCCGCTGTCTGAAAGCAAAAGTGCATGAATTCGAGTGTCCACACTTCCGGGGGTATCAAAGCTCACAAGTAACGCTTTTTTGTTTTGAGATACTTTCTCGCTCTGTAGAAACTTGTTTTCCGATTCAATGATCCGGTTAGATACCGCCATAACTAAAGAGCGAAACAGAGAGACTTGAAGGGAACGCTGCGTCCCTTTTACGGAATCCAAGGCTTCTTGAACAGGGTAAATAACCTTATTCACAATGTGCTGAGTGGGGTACTCCTTAAATAAAGCGGAGAGAATTTTATCGCCCTTCTGAGCATCCATCTTGGCAATGCACTCGAGCAGAGAATCCACTTCTTTCAACGATTCTTCACTCGGTTCAGCGAGATCCGATTTCGAACCGCCGCGGATTAACTCTTTCACCTTCCCAATAGGGACCCCTTTGTTGAGCCACCCCTGAATTTCACGGATGTCATCGATGTCCTTTTCGGAAAAAAGACGATGACCCTTTTGAGTTCGTTTGGGTTGAATCAAACCGTAACGCCTTTGCCATGCGCGCAGCGTAACGGGTTTGATTCCAGTCATCTCAGAGACCTCTCGAATAGCAAATCGAGGGTTTTCCTGATTAAGATCTTTCATAGTTAAAGGTTTTCATAATTAAGGTTCTCACAGCCCATATCTTAATCTCAGTTCTTGTGGATATGGGTCTAAAAATCGTTGAGTTTCTAAGTATTGGTCTGGGTACGAATTCAGGTAGTGTTTGATCAGTGTTAACGGAGCAAGCAAAGGTAACAAACCTTGGCGATATTCATGAATAGTATCCGCCAATTCTTTCTTTTGGTTTCCATTCAGATCGCGTTTGAAATAGCCCTGAAGGTGCATCAAAACATTGGTGGTGTTTTTGCGACTTGCGCGGTGCTTAAGCGCATTCATGAATTCGTTACGATATTGAATATAAAACGCTTCGGAATCGTAATGCTTAATGTTAGCAACCAGACGACCAATGGAGCGATAAGATTCAGGGTGATGCGCCATTAAGCTGAGTTTGTAGCGTGAATGAAACTTAACGATTTTCCCAGGCGTCGGTTTTCCATCCATAGATTGGTAAAAATCATGCAGAGCGTAAACTCGCGCAATGAAATTTTCTTTTAAGAACTGATCGTGCAAGCGCCCATCTTCTTCAACAGGGAGCCACGGCATTTTTTCCATTAGTACTTTGGTGTAAAGCCCAATGCCATTTTTGTCGGCGCTGTTTTTCTTGTACACCTTAACTCGCTCCATCCCACAAGTTGGAGATTTTGCACAAACGACATAGCCGCATAGGTTCTCAGGGATCAATTCTTCAACTTTGCTTTTTGAAAAATCCATCATGCGATCCGTGTACTCTTGGTCAGGGTTCTTTGTTTCAACAAGAGCAACTCGTTCTTCATTACTAATGAGACGAATGGTAGGGCGCGGCACTGGTAGCCCTATTCCAACCTCAGGGCAGACGGGAACAAAACTGACGTACTCCGAAAAGTCTTTCGTTAAAAAGTTATTAATTTTGTGTCCAGAGTCGAAACGTACTTTCTCTCCGATTACACACGAACTTACACCAATTTTAATTTCATTCGCTGCCATAGTTTTCTCCCTAACCACATCAGCTGGATCACTGAGTTGGTTAACCAGGTTGGGTGGATGTTTTGTACAATTATTTTTCTTGTACAAGAATCTATAGCATTTCGATCACATCGATACAAAAAATAATTTTGTATCGTTTATTGCTTCGCTGTAAAACCGCTCTAAATATTTCGACTTAATTCATTGATATTAATAATATAAATGGTATGAACATGATGTATTTATAACGCTTTAAATTTCTCTAAATTTTTTGTTCACTTCTTGAATTTCAATGAAAGCCGCATAACGCTGACGGTGTATATTCACCACTTCTTCTGCCGCAGTGGAATATTGCTCGCCGAAATGCGACATGGTTTCCATTGCTTCGAACACGTCATTAAATGCACCAGCCGCAACCGCAGCCATAATGGCGCTACCGAGTATCACAGGCTCACTTGCAACAGGTGCAACAACCGGAAGCTCTGTTGCGTCGGCCAAAATTTGACGAATAAGTGGATCTTGCCCCGCACCACCACTCACGACTACCTGCCTAACTTGAATGCCTTCTGCCGACTGTGCATCAATGATCTGTTTCAACCCATACGCTAAACCACATAGCCCCGCCACATACAATTTAACTAAGCTCTCGATCGAATCGTCCATATCAAGCCCTAATATCGCCCCGCGAGCATCTGGATCGGCGTGAGGCGCTCTATTCCCAAGAAATTCAGGAAGAACATGCAGCCCTTTGGCGAGAAAAACAGCATCGCTGAGTGATGGGCAAAGCGCTTTCGCCTGCGAGGATAAATATTGAACTGGCGTACAACTTTGTATTTGCGCCATAGCTTTAAGTTCTGTGAAAGCTGGATGCGACTGAATCAAATGATCCATCGCGGCACCTGCAGCAGACTGCCCTGCCTCATTCAGCCACATTCCGGGGATCATCGCAGAAAAATACGGTCCCCAAACGCCTGATACCAAGGTTTTGGTTGTAGACGTGGTCATGGTGCAAGCCGATGTGCCAAAAACATACGCAAGGCTAGCCGTTGGATCAGAAATACCGTGTTCATTAACCGCACCGACCGAACCAACGCCTCCAGCGTGGGCATCAATCAACCCTGCCGCAACGGAAACCCCGACGGGTAACCCCAAGTGCGCAGCAGCATCTTGCGTTAAACCTTGTGCAAGCGAAGTCCCCGGAGCAACAACAGTGGTCCCTATTTTGGCGAAGTTGTCACTGGTCAGTTCATTTAACCCGAATTGGTTGAAATACGTCTCGTCCCAGCGGTTTTCGTGTGCTAGGTAAGTCCATTTGCATACTGTGGTACATATAGAGCGTGAGAGCGACCCGCTAGATTTCCATGTCAGAAAGTCCGTCAGGTCAAAGAAGTGCTTTGCGTTTGAATACGTTTCTGGCAGGTTTTCTTTCAGCCACAACAACTTTGGCGTTTCCATTTCTGGCGAAATTCGATTGCCGACATAGTCAAGAACCGAGTGACCTTTTTCATTGATGCGCTTGGCTTGTGGCGTGGCGCGTTGATCCATCCAAACAATCACGTTTCGGTCTGATTGATTGTGGGCACCGACAGGCAGGGGCTGGTCGTAATCGCCAATCACAACCAAAGAACATGTCGCATCAAATGAAATACCAATCACGTGGTGTTTATCAATGCGCGCCTTACTCACCGCTGCGCGAACGCAATTGCCCACAGCATCCCAAATTTGATCGGATGATTGCTCGTATCTTGCGTTTTCATCGCTGAACATCAGCACATCGCACTTTGCTGTACTGATCTCTTTTCCTTGGAGATCATACACACCTGCACGAGCGCTTCCTGTTCCTACGTCCACGCCAATCACGTATTTATCGGTACTTTGCACTTTGCTTGCTCCCATTTACTACTCTCCGTTTATCACACATCGCTCGGTGCGATCCGCTTAGAGCTCTACGCTATTGGGTAGAATAACCAAATCTCGAACCGTCACCCCTGACGACCGCGTCAGCATAAAGACAATGGAGTCCGCCACCTCCTCAGCTTGCATTAAACTGCCGTTTGCTAACGCTTCTTCCATCTTGTCTTTTGGCCAGTCATCCAGAAGGGCAGTTACAACGGGCCCAGGAGCCACCGCTCCTACGCGTATAGAGTGAGGGATCAGTTGGCGTCGTAGCGAATGCACAAAAGCCTGAATGGCGTGTTTCGACGCGGTGTAAATAGGTTCGTAAACCACAGGAATAAACCCAGCTATCGAACTGGTCACAACAATATCACCACATTTTTGCTCGATTAAATGCGGCAGCACCGCTTTAACAGATCGAAATACTGCGTTGATATTGAGATTCAACATGCGATCCCATTCATCCGGATCCCCTTCGGCAAAGATTCCCCCAACATACGAACCCGCATTGGCATGAAACCCATCGAGCTGTCCATTGGTCAGCGCTAAAATGCCGTCGAGCATGCCCGAAACTTGATGCGAATCCATCAGATCCACCTCCAATGGCAGAGCCAACGTACCCAAATCTTCGCAGGCTTTTTCTAAACCATCTTTGCTTCTATCAATCAGAACAACGGTTGCTCCCTCGTCAATCAACGCTTTTGCGCAAGCTAATCCAATTCCTGATGCCGCACCTGTAATCGCGTAAACCTTTCCTTCAATGTTCATTTTCATAGGTTCTATTCCTTATTCATCGTTACCAGTTTTCATAAGTACCGGTTTGGAGGCGTTACGCTTTACCGTGAGAAACACGGCTTCGGCGGGCAAGGCTATCGATAATCACTGCGATAGCGAGAACGGCACCGGTGATCATGTAGCGATGCGCCGATGAGAGATTAAGCAGCGTTAAACCGCTCGCGATAGATTGAATGACGATAATGCCAAGCAGCGCCGACCACGCCGAACCACGGCCACCAAATAGGCTGGTTCCGCCAATCACAGCCGCAGCAATGGCATTGAGATTCACATCGCCCGTTCCTGCCTGTTGGCTTGAAGAGGCCAAACGTGCTGCCGCAAGTACACCCCCTAACGTCGCCAACGTAGAACAGGTTACAAAGGCGCTAATGTAGATGGCTTTCACGTTGATACCGGCACGGCGAGCGGCTTCTGCGTTTCCGCCAACCGCCAGCATGTATCGCCCCCATTTGGTGCGAGTTAGCGCGTAGTTAAGTGCGACCACGAGAAAAATAAACAAACCAAACATCCATGGAATGCCGCGCCCCTGATTTAAGTAGGCACTCACTGCGAGTAACAATACCGTGACCACCAACGCTTTCACCCAAATGAACTTGGCGCTTTTGGCTGAAAGGTTTGCCGACTTGCGTTTGCGCCTAAGTGTCCATTCAGAAAAAGCAATAACGCCACCAGCGAATACAGACAGTGAGTAGGAAACCCAATCTGGCATCACCATTAATTGCCCAAAATTCACCATTGAAGAACCGTACGGCAAGTTGATAGAGCCAGTGGAACCCAGCAAATAGAGTTGTAAACCAAGCAACGCGAGCAATCCTGCAAGGGTTGAAACAAAACTCGGCATACCGAAACTGTTTCTTAAAGATGCGTATGCAAAGCCCACCATTGCACCAAAACATAAGCTTATTCCGATCGCGATGCCCAAAGGCACACCTTGGTTTACCCAAAGCACACCCAAAATCGCTGATCCGACACCACTCATGGAGCCAACAGATAGGTCGATTTCACCGAGCATCAAAACGCAAACAATACCAAGGGCGATAATTCCGACCGTCGAACTGTCGAAAAGTAAATTAACGAGGTTATTGGGCGATAAAAATATCGGATTGATGAAGGTAAAGATCCCCCAAATAAGGATCAACCCCACCACCACGGGTAACGAGCCTAAATCTCCAGATTTTATCTGGTCGATGAATTTGCGAATGTATCCGCTCAAGCCAGCCGCGTGAGTAACGCGGGTATCACTTCTATCCAGTAATTGGTTTCGAGTCGGCGTAACATTAGAGGAATGATTCATACCTTTTCCTCCACTGCGGTTGACGCGTTATCCATTCGATTCGCGCGCTCCATCGCTGCGTTATCGGTTGCGCCCGTTATTGCTCCTATCAACTCTTCATTGGATGCATCTGCTCTAAATACCCCATTGTTCTGCCCTAACCGTAGCACCACAACTATATCGGCTACGGCACGCACATCCTGCATGTTGTGGGAAATCATGATCACTCCTAGCCCTTTGGCTTTTATTCGCTCGACCAAGTTCAAAACCTCAGCTGTTTGCGCTACTCCCAATGCCGCCGTGGGCTCATCCAACATCACAATTTTAGGGTCGAGAAGTAACGAACGAGCAATCGCCACAGTTTGACGCTGTCCGCCAGACAAAGAGGCAACCACGTCTCTCACGCTGGGTATTCGAGCGGCTAATTCATTGAGTAATTGCCAAGACCTGACTTCCATTTCCGTCTCATCAAGATTCAGGCTGTTTCTCTCTTGTCCCAAAAATATATTGGCAACCACATCGAGGTTTTCACACAAGGCTAAATCTTGGAAAACAGTCGCAATTCCAAGCTCTAGCGCATCGCTTGGTTTCTTGAATTCCACGTCTTTACCTTCAAACGCAATCGCGCCTGAGCTTAGTGCATGCGCACCGGCAAGGATCTTAATCAGGGTCGATTTTCCCGCCCCGTTGTCCCCAACCAGCGCCACCACTTCACCAGGGTAAACATCAAGGTCGATGTTGGTTAATGCGGCGACCGCACCAAAATTCTTGGACACATTACGCAGGCTTAAAATCGGCTGAATGCCTTCTTTGGAATCCAATTCTGTTTGGTTTGATTGCTTTTGGACTTGTTCTTGAGGTGAACCATCCGACGCCATAAAACTCACTCCAGTCAAAGCGTTTTTTATTCAACACTTTTCGTTTAACGTTGTTCGTTTATCGCTTTCCACCGATACGCAGATTCTTATCTCGAGCATTAGGCAGTAAAGCGCTCGCCATTAACGCTTTGAGTTCAGACCTTAAAACATAATGAAAAGTCTGATAAAAGAGTGCCACGCCACCAAAAGGCTGGTGGCACTCATGCTCAAACTGGTTCAAGAGACCAGTTTGAGGGCAAAGCGTTACTTAATTCCCAATTCTTTACAGCCCGCTAGGTAGCGACCAGTACAAACGTCATCAGCAGAGGCAATACCGGAATCAAAAATGATCTTTTTGATGTTGCCGCGTGTGACCACTTCAGGGACAAATAGCTCAGATGGCGTGTTGTAGAGTGTTGTTTTGGCTTTCGGTGTTTCGCCGTTCAACATGGATACCGCGACTTTTGCTGCCGCTGCCGCCACAATTTCAGAAGGTTTGGAGATGGTGTTGTATTGATCGCCAGAAATGATCAATTGAAGCGCTGCCAATGTCGCGTCGTTCCCCGTAACAGGTGGTACAGGATCGACCCCCGCTGCTTTAAACGCGGCTATCGCACCGCCTCCGGTGCCGTCATTCGCCGCAACAACACCAATGATTTTCGAACCAAAACGGTTAATTTGACCACTTGCCCAAGACTGCGCTTTTGGTGGTGCCCAATTTGGTGTCGCGTATTCAGCTAACGTGCTGTATTCACTGCCGTCTAGCCCTTGATCGATCCCATCTCGGATAAGACCCGCTGCAGCATCCGTCGGTGAGCCATTAATTTGCAATATACCGCCTGAATCTTTCGACACTTTATTGATTCGTAAATGCTCAACCAAGCTATCGGCAATGGCTTTACCTATGCCTTGATTGTCGAACGAAACATAGTAGTCCGCGGCTCTATCTGGGATTGGTCTATCATACGCAATGACCTTTATTCCTTGGCTTTGCGCCAACCCAACTAATGATGCAGCGGCGCTTGAGTCCACCGGATCCAATACAATCACTTTTGCATCTTGGGTAATCACAGAGTTGAACTGCTGCTGTTGCAACGCAACATCCGCATTCGCATTTTGGTAGATCACTTTACAATCTGAACAGAGCTCGCTCATCGCCGCCTTAAAGCCGGGATAATCATGCTCTTCATAGCGAGTTGAGGCTTGGTCGGGCATAAGAAATGCAACCAGAGGGGCAGCAATACTTTGCGCAGATACCGCACCTAAAGAGACAAACAACGCGGCTGAAACACTCAGTTTGCTTGCCGATTTCAGCTTGCTCGCTAACAGTTTCGTGGCTAAGGATTTCATAGTTAATACTCCATTTAAGATATGTCAGGTACAGCTGTACCCTCAGCAGCCGTCCGACAGCCGCTGTTCCTTTATCCCTCCACCGTATTGCTTTTAAAACTTGGGTATACTAAAGTGCAAAAGTCTTCTGTTTGCTGCAACAAACAAAGACTTTAGAACTGTCCTAAGTTCTAACAACCAGCGAAAGTGTAGGGTCGATTTTCTTTGGTAAAGTCTATTTCCATGTAAGTTTGTTCTACATTTTCGTTCCTTCTTTCTGCTTTTATTTGATCATTACTACTCATTTAAATTACTCAGATTCGCTTTAAATACCCGAGATTTGCGTTAAATCACCGAGATTCACTTTAAATACCAGTGTATTTAGGTGGCACATTCGATCATTTTTCTGTCGTAAAATTCAATACCGACGCTCGCTCTATCAATTCAGCTTCTAATACCGTTGATAGCTTCACGTTTTGCTCGGCATCTCCGTTGATTCTCAACATCAACCTATCCCACGCGTGTTTGGCGATTGCTTCAACAGGCTGACGCACCGCCGTTAAACTTACGCTTCTTGCCGACATCCAAGCATAATCATCGAATACCAGTAGCGAAATATCCTCTCCTACCTTGATGTTGCGTTCTGCCAAGGCAGTGAGCGTACTGAGGGTAGTCACGTTGGTGAGAGAAAAAATGGCAGTTGGGTGAGAGTTTGCGTCTAACCACTCCCCGACTTTTACGGCTCCGGCATCAAGGTCGGCGCCAATTTCAATAACATCATGAGTCGCGCTATTTGTATTTTCTAGCAGAGCCGCAACAGCTTGTTTTCCACCTTCAACACGTTCATTTATTGGAGGAAAAGACAGATCGGATGCGATGGTCAGAATTTTCTCATGCCCTGCCTCTAGTAAGTAACGACACGCCATTTCACCAGAGTCTCGATTATTAATGGTGATGGAATCGAGTGCCGATTCATCTACTGCGACACGGTCTACCAGCACAACGGGGCAAGCATCGGCTTTATCGATCAATATTTGTGGAAGGTTTCCCGAGCATGGGACCACAATCATCCCCGCTGGGTGCCAGCTCAACAATGTCCGAATACGCGATTGTTCAATATCCGTTTGGTCATGAGCACTTGCGACAATCACGTCGTAGCCTTGCTCGTAAGCGAAACTTTCCAATAAGGTCACTATGGTGGCAAAAAATGTATCGGTAATGTTCGGAACCAGTACAGTAACCACTTTGTTGTGCTGGGAGCGTAACTGAGATGCCACTCGGTTTACTTGATACCCCAGCGACTCCGCAGCGTTTTGAACACGCTCTTTAAGATCCTTGTTAACGGGTTTCTTTCCAGAAAACACGTTAGAGACTGTCGCTGTAGAGACTCCCGCCAGTTTTGCCACTTCTCGAATTGAAGGTTTCTTCATGCAACTACAGCCCTTATTTACTAATCGAAGCCTTTATTTATCTACTGTAAAACGTTTAACTCAAATTACGTTACTGAATAAATGGTCAATAATCAAGCGCGTTGTTGATAATTTGTTCAGTAAGATTTAAAGGATTGTTAAAAGAGACATGACGTACTCAAGTCTTGAGCTCAAAAGAAAGAAAACACTTACTTTGCCCACCAGCAAATCGATTGCATTCCCGCTTTCAACAGATTTCGTTATCAACATTCCATTTTTGAGAAAATTTAGGATTTTTTGTGACAAAGCTCTCAAGGGATGACTACTCGCAGGGCTAGTATTGCTGTCAAGAAGTAACCCCTGTTCAACAGATTTGGTAATTGTTTTCGCATCAATTCCTGCGAATTACCAAAACTCACTTTGGAGAGTATCACTATGGCAACCCCACACATCAACGCACAAGCAGGCGATTTCGCAGAAACGGTTCTAATGCCGGGCGACCCGTTACGCGCTAAGTTCATTGCTGAAAACTTCCTAGAAGATGCAAAGCAAGTTTGTGATGTACGAAACATGTTTGGTTTTACTGGTACTTATAAAGGTAAAAAAGTATCGGTAATGGGCCATGGAATGGGTATTCCTTCTGCTTGTATCTACACCCACGAGTTGATTTCTGAATACGGTGTGAAAAACATTATCCGTATCGGTAGCTGCGGTGCAGTAAAAGATGATGTGAACCTAATGGACGTGGTTATCGGTATGGGCGCTTCTACCGACTCAAAAGTAAACCGCATTCGTTTTGCAAACCACGACTTTGCAGCCGTTGCTGACTACGGACTATTGGAAGAAGCGGTTAAACAAGCGCGCGCGAACAATGTTCCAGTAAAAGTGGGTAACGTATTTTCTGCCGACCTTTTCTACACACCAGAAGCCGATATTTTCGAAAAAATGGAAAAGCTAGGCATCTTAGGCGTGGATATGGAAGCGGCGGGAATTTATGGTGTCGCGGCGGAGCTTGGTGCTAAAGCGCTGACCATATTAACCGTATCTGACCACATCATTCGCGGTGAGAAGCTTTCAGCAGAAGATCGTCAGAAGTCGTTCAACGACATGATGACCGTTGCGCTAGAAACAGCAATTAACCTGTAATTTATTGCTGCCAGTTTTGCTGGTAGCCCAGTTTATTCCCGAGGGGGCGATCGTGTCAGACGGCAAACTGCCAAAGGATGCAGATGGGTTGCAACTCAACTTTTGTAAAACATTGGCGTGTGACAACTTTGGATTGAGTGATGCAAATCGGTATGTTTTGCAGCATGCAAACCCTAAACGTCCAGCGATGGTGTGCCGTGAGTGTGGTGCTTTCCCCCCCTTACTTAATAATCGCGAGGTTCTTAACGAACTGAGCAGGCTTAGAGCCGTGCATAGTGACGGTTTGCCGGCGTGTCGTAACCCCAATTGTGAAAATGCTGGCAAAACCGTCCATACCCACAAACACCTATACCATGCCTTCGGTTACAGCGGTGATAGGCAACGCTATCGTTGCAAATGTTGTCAATCGACGTTCGTGGATAAATGGTCTGGCAGCAATGCCAAGATTGAATTCCAAGAGCACTTACTCGGGTATTTGTTCACTGGCTATTCGGTACGTGAAATCTGCCGTAAGCTCGAAATCAACCCTAAAACGTTCTACGATCACGTGGATCAAATCGCAAGCCGATGCCGACGTAAGTTAGCGATGTTTGATGCTCGCTGGATGAATCATGCCGAGCAATACCATCTCTCTTCACATTACACAGTACTTCAGCCACACAGCCAAAATGGCGTATTTTGGATAGTCACCACTGATGCTGACTCAGGCTATGTGCTGTCACAACACGTCAACTACTCGTTTGATGAAGAGCCGCAAGGCAATATTGATCACAACCCCTATCAAGTCCCTGCTAGGTTTGTTTCTAAAGAATACCAACCAGAGTCTTTTGAGGCCGTCACTCGCCGCGCAAGCTCACTACGTGAAAAAATCGACAACAAGTACCAAGAAATTTTAGCGCGCGGTAACGTAGAAGACCCGATGGGAAATCTACTGAAATTCAATTATCCGTCGAAAGGCGCATTGATTCGCCCTCCTTACACCTCGTATGCACACTACCTGCACGTTTTAAATATGTGTGAGGATGAAAAACGCGTGTCGATATTTATGCCGCAAGACCCAATTTTGCGCTCAGCAGCGTTGTCGGTTTGTCTACCGAGAATACAGCGCCATAATATTGACTTGATGTACGTAGAAGAAGACAGCAGCGAACAAGAAGGCACGATTGCTCAAAAAATTGACATCGTCCATATGGGATGGTGGCGCGATCGGTGGGCAATTCAAAATAACGACAGTCGCGCAAAAGGCATTTGTTATCTAGCCGGCGATAATGCCGATCACCAACACTGGCTAAACCTTGCTACCACTACGCAAACGCAATATTACCAGCAACGTTTTCAACTATTATTTGAAAGCTTCATTAACGAACCTCGCCGCAAATTACGCCCAGGTGGTTTGCTTCCTTTGTTGGACATTTTCCGTGCTTGGCACAATTTGTGCTACCAAGACAAGAACGGTATGACGCCAGCACAGCTTCTTAGACTGGCAGACAAACCTCTTACATTACGAACTTTGTTGTCCTGATTTGGATAATCAGTGAAAATCTGACACATTTATCAGTGAGATAAACGGTAAACTGCCACAAATGTTGTACTTCATTGAGAAAATGTGGCTATTATCATTGTATTGGTAGTGCCATTCTTATTGAGCGCACAATATAATAACAAAGTTGAAACTAAGACACGTAACTGCTTGGACTAAACATTGGATAAAGCCCAGATATTAATTGAGAATGAGCTAGAGCAACTACGCGCTCGAATTGAAAGTGAACCCGAAGGGGTATTGCTGCAGGCGAAACAATGTTTGGCTCGTGCAGAGCAAATCCTCTATCACGAAGGGGTTATCCAAGCGTACATCGTGATTTCACGTTGCCACTGGAGCTTAATGAGCTACCAGAAAGGCATGAAGGCAATCAAAGAAGCGCTAACGGGTCAAAACCGATTAGACAACGATAACTATCTCCCTGAAATTCTCCACATTCATGCCCTACAATTTTGGGGGCAAGCCAAATATTATTCCGCCCAGCAATATTGGATCAACGCACTAGAGCAGTCAGCCTTAGTTGGTGAATCCACTATTGAAATTGAATCTCTTATCGGATTAGGCAATGTCTGGCGAATTACTGAAGACATTCATCTCGCAAAATCAACCCATGAACTGGCCGTTAAAGTGGCGAACAACGCTCGTATTGACTGGCTGGAAGGAAAAGCGAGAATCTTGCTGGCATGGGATTACTACCTACTGAACAATTACGTTGAAATGCTCTCGGTATTGGATGGCGCAGAAGAGGCTCTAAAATACCACCAAGACCCAACTTGGCGGGCCGAAATATGCGATTTCCGTGGGTTGGCGCTGATTGGTTTAGAACGTTTAGAAGACGCCGAAAGCTCAACAATGGAAGCGCACACGCTTGCCGTAAAGCACGACTTGACTTGGATGAAAGCGCACTCATTTATTAGCCGCGCCAGGTTAGAGCTGATACGTAAAGACTTCAAAATTGCAGGGGAGCTTTTACAGCAAGCTGAAGAAGCCGCGAAACCATTCGATAATGGCGAATTGCTGTCTCAAATATGTTTTCAGCAATCGGTCGTCGCTGAAGAAAGCGCTGATTTTGAGCAAGCCCTTCAAGCATTTAAAAAATACCGTCGCTATTCCATTCATATGCTAAAAGAGCAAACGAATCGACTGGGTATGGACAAAGCGCGAGGCTCGAAAAGGCAGCTCGAACAACGTGCACGTAAATTAATTAATCGCATTCGTGGGCAAATCGAATTTAACCGCGAAAAACGCTTTTCTAATGTCGTGTCTGAAACCTACTGGTGGGAACAAATGGTTCTGTTTAAGTCAGAGCTGAAAAAGTCCAATCACGCGGTCATTATGATTCAGCACGAAGACAGTAATTACTTAGAAATCTGTATTGAGCTTGCCCATTGTTTATGTGGAAGGAGTGACTTGATTTCTCAACTCGATGAATCTCGTGTTGGCATGCTAATTTCTGAGAAAGGTGATGAAGCCAATAAGCTGTTTGATGTCGTCAGCCAGATGATTTCTATGTACCCATGGGATCGTCGGGGCTTAAAAGGCGAATCACCAAAAACGTCACTGCATGATATTTTGACGTTCCCATTCACGCTCGATCAACTGGTCGAAAAATCCACTGAAACGGAGCATGCTAATGGAAGCGTTACTAAGCAAAGTCTCTGAGGCTGGGTTGGATCCGGCTTCCGTTACGGGTGAAGATGCCATCATTTTTTGGGATCACGTTCGTCAGCACATCGCGACAACAAACCTTGAACGCTCGCATTGCTTTTTGATCAGCTCCGAGTATAGAGCGAAGCTAAACCAACCCAAAGCCAGTTTGGATGAACTCCGTGAGGCAGTTGCCTTACTGTCACTTCCTCGAGATGTCGAAGACATTCTTACCATTAAAGCCGCTTTGTCTGATCGCCTTTATGAAAATGGGGACTACGCCCTCTCTTTGAAAGAGTGTGTGGAATTATCGAATATTTCCGTCGAGTTTGGTCATATTGATTACTATGTAATTGCCGTACTCGGCATGGGTAATTTGTGTGACGCCTACGGCGACCATGCTCGGGCGCTCAAGTATTACCAAAAAATCAATGGCATAGACCACGCCATCAGTAGCCGTTCGCTGCGTTTAAGATGCAAGCTGTATACGGTATCTTGCCTAATCTCATTAGGTCGTGTTGCGAATGCCAACGAACTGCTTAAAGAATGTGAAGAACTCAGTATTCTGGTTTCTGACAAGGTACTGGCCGGGCAAATCATTCTTTACCAAGCACGAATTCTTCGGAAACAGAAGCTGTACCACGAAGCGTTAGAAGTTTTGGCCAAGGCGCGTTATTCGTTAAACAACGTTAGTGCTTACTGGCTTTCAAATATGATGCGTCTGGAGCTGGCCAGAAGCTTGAACGCTATCGGAAGAACAGATCTTGCAGAATACACACTCAATTCTGCGGTCAAGCGCATCAAACTGAATAACTCCCCCGTATTGCTGAAAAGCTTGTATGAATCACTCAGCGATGTGTTTGCGTCGCAAAAAGATTTCAAGCAAGCCCTCGCCTTCGAAAAGAAAGCGTTCAGAATTGGGACGGATTTGGTCAAAAATATCCCAATCAGTGACTTGGCAGGTTTCCAGCTTCGTCGCTTATCTCGCTTTGAACTCCAGCTTAAATTGATTCTTTCAGAGCAAGAAAACAAAGAATTAAAAGAGACCACTGAAACTCAGAAAGACAAAGTGGCGCAATTGCAGCAAGACGTCTTTACCGATCCATTAACCAGCTTGCACAACCGACGCTGGCTCGATGTGAAGCTCAAAGATCTCCTGCTGCATGAAACCCCATTCACTTTGATGGTCATCGATATTGATCACTTTAAATCGATCAATGATGAACTTAGCCACTTAGTCGGCGACAAAGCCATTGTGAATGTATCTCATGAATTGGCTGCGCACTTCCGATTCCGCGGCGCGTCTTGTGTACGATTTGGGGGTGAAGAATTCTTGGTGATCCTTGAAAATACCAATGTCGACCAAGCCGTGTTGCATGCCGAGCACTATCGAGAGCGTATTTTCCAGTTCGGCTGGCACGATATATTGGGTGAACGTGGGCTAACAGTGAGCGTAGGCGTCACCAACCACAGAGAAGGTGAAAACACACAACGTACCTTCTACCGCGCGGATAAAGCGCTGTATCGAGCCAAAGCGAAAGGTCGAAACCAAGTCTGCTACGAGGTTTAATTTCCCAATCAATCTCAGTCACTGAAAAGCCATCCTCTATTGATTAGGATGGCTTTTTTACATGACCCTATCAGCGCAACGTTGTTTACCCCGATTCATTGAGTCATTAAAAATGAATTATAGGAAAAACAATGAAACCCCGCCGACGGCTGCCAACGTACCTATCACGCTGGTAGAAGATACACGCTCGCCATTCCATGCATAAATAAACAATATAAACAGCGGGCTGGTTGCAATCAGTGTTTGGGCAATGGCTGGGTTAGCGTTCTTCAGCGCGATTTGTTGAAGCCAAAGTGCTAAGAATGTTCCAACAAAAATGGCAAGAAGTAACTTTGTGTGCTGCTTACCATTCATCCCTTTCCAATGACGTTTAATGCCAGAGAAAGGTTGAGGTTCCAATAGTCGAATCACCATAGCGACAGCTGCAACACCAATGCTCAATCGGATAAGGGCTCCCCATAGTGGTGGTATATCCCCTGCGACTAAGGCGTAGTGGGAAATAACCACACCACTTGCTTGGCATACGCTCGCCAAAAGCCCAAAACCAATCCCAGCCATTGATGCTTTTTGGTCTGCACTAGAAGGGTTAATAACAACAAAAGTGACCGCCGCCGTGGTCACAACCACGCCTAGCCAGCTTTGCATACTCAGCTCTGATCCGAGAGCCACTAACGCAAGAACACCCGACAACGGTGGAGCAAGCGACTCTAACAGTAGAGTCTTGTTTGCCCCGATGCGTTTAAGTGCAGCAAAATAAGCACTGTCACCTATTGCAATACCTACAACACCGGATACCGCCAAAATAACAAAGTGTCCCGTTTCCATTGACCATCCATCATCAGGCATCGGCATAAACGGGATCACCACCAACATCATGGCAGACGCAATCACACCTTTAACAATATTCAATTGCATGGCAGAAAACTGATGGCTGAACTGACCATATATCCATGTTGCTATTGCCCAAACAATTGCAGCCCCAATCGCTGAAGCCTCACCAATGTAATCCACTTCACATCCTTATTTGTGACGTTCAAACAAAATGGTCGCACATTCCACGCGCTAACACCATTTGGCTCACACCTCTCTTGATGCGCTTCAATTATACTTGGTCTGCATATGAATCTAACGATATATTAGAGTCTGTTACGTCATATCATTATGCTGCGCTCACATCACTATTCGCTTTTCTCTTCTTTAAAGAAACCAGAAGGACAAGGTTTTATGTTTCTTGATTATTTCGCCTTAGGACTGCTTATATTTGTCGCCCTAGTCATTTTTTACGGGATCATTGTCATTCACGACATTCCTTACGAAATCGCCAAAGAGCGAGACCACCCTCACCAAGACGCCATTCATGTTTCTGGTTGGGTCAGTTTATTTACATTACATGCGATTTGGCCTTTCTTATGGATTTGGGCAACGCTTTGGCGTAAAGAACGTGGTTGGGGATTCCATAAACTTGAGGAGGAGCAACAGGATATCCACCACAGAGTCGATGTTCTTATCGATCAGGTAGCGGAACTGCAAAAAGAACTCGCAGAGCTCAAGGTGACGAAGGCTGCTCCCCAAAATCAAGAAGCACAGAAGGGAGACGCGTAATGGATTTACTATTGATAATGACATACGCCGCTCTGTGTATCGCCATCTTTAAAATTTTCAAGATTCCATTAAACAAGTGGACGGTTCCAACGGCTGTTCTCGGTGGCGTTTTACTCATTGGCACCTTGATTCTTCTCATGAATTACAATCACCCATTCACTCAATACGGTGGCCAGTACTACACCACTACACCGGTCGTTCCTAGTGTTCAAGGAAAAGTAGTGGAAGTGTCTGCCAAGGCAAATACACCACTGAAAAAGGGTGATCCACTGTTTAAGATTGACCCGACATTGTTCGAAGCAGAAGTCGTGCGGCGGCAATCTGCTCTTGCGGAAGCAGAACAAACCGTTTTGCAACTAGCCTCTGTTTTCAAAGAATCTCAAGCCGCTTCCATAAAAGCACTGGCTGACAAAGACAAAGCAGAAAGAGAATTCCAAAGATACAACAAAGGGTTCAAAAAAGGCGCATTTACTGAGCAACAACTCGATACGCGTCGCCAGTCCTTTAAAGCAGCAACGGCCAGTTATGAAGCCTCTCTGGCAAAAGTAAAACAGGCAGAATTAGCCTACAAATCGGAGATAGATGGCGAGAACACTCTCATTGCTCGTGTGAAAGCCGAGTTAGCTCAAGCACAGTTCAATTTGGATGAAACCATTGTCAGAGCCCCGACAGACGGCTATGTCACGCAGTTAGCTCTTCGCCCTGGCATGATGGCGGTACCGCTACCCTAGCGACCTGTCATGACATTTGTTCACACTGAAGATGAGTTTTACGTAGGTGCGTTCAGGCAAAATTCCTTGCAACGCTTACAAGCTGGCTTCGAGGCAGAGTTTTTATTCCGAGCATTACCCGGAAAAGTTTTTCGAGGTGAGGTAGTCGAAGTGATCCCTGCGATTGGTGAAGGGCAGGTACAAGCCTCTGGTTCGCTGCTTAATTCAAGCGCGCTGAAAAACAACGGACGCGCGTTAGTGAAGCTCAAAATCACAGACGATCTTTCTGCCTATCACCTTCCAATGGGGAGCAATGCAGAGATAGCCGTTTACTCAGACAGCTTTACTCACGTTTCAGTAATGCGCAAAGTTCTTATCCGAATGAAGAGCTGGCAAAGTTACTTGTATCTGGATCACTAATCATCACTAACCGTGCGGCCATCAAAACAAAGCTCACAGAGAAGAAGAAAAGGAAAATAGACCCCATATCGAAGCGTGATATGGGGTTAACCTAAGAGGGGGAACCAATCCTCACTGCCTTTAATTTGAAATTAAACCAAACAGGAATTGGTCAGGTTTATTTACAAGTTACAGCAATAGCTAGAATGTAAAAACAGCAATAAACCATGAGGTTCATTTCCTCTTTTATTGCAAAGCACAACAATTTCGTCTCAGGTCTGAGTCAGGTCTAGCTAAGTGAATCAGAACACATATAACCTAAAGACATATACAATAAGTACTACAGATCGATACATCCGATAAAACATAAAAATGCAGCTCTAAATATCAACAAAGAAGAAGTTAACAATACAAAAATCCAAGCAATCTTAAGTACTACTGCTTAACCAAACCCTAAACATTTGTATTTGTGGCTCAACCCTCCCATGTAATAGCAAAACTATCAGTTAAAAATCAAACTCGTATAGTACTTAGGTCCGGTATGATCTATCAGTAACTTGGTGAATGACTTAAATTCAGCCTAAATGCATGAATCCAGATCGCTTTCCACCCTAATTCCCCTATCAAACCTAAGGGCAATATAACAAGAAACTCTGATGTCGAAACTTACCCTTTATCCAATTGCTCTCATAGTAGTATTTCTGGCCCTTGGTCTGTCTCACTTTCACTATCAGGCTGAAAATATTCGCCAGACAACGTTGTCCACTTTGGAAGTACGCTCGAACTTGCTACGCCTGTATGTTCGATTGATGTCTGCGAAAAACACAGCCATGAAAAACTCAATTGAATTGGATGTTCAACAGAAATCGATTCTAAAAGCTCGGGCAGATTTGATTAAAGAAATCACTTACTACCCTGAATACAACACCTATGCTCTCTCAGCGTTTGATCAACCAAAATTAGGGAATTGGCTTAAAGGCACCCTAACGATGGATGTACCCATCCAATCATCTACTGACCCCATTGCTGAAGAGATTGCCGCCGTTTTGTCCATCAATGAACAAGCGGGTACCGTTATCGATGACCTAAAAATGACGGTTTGGGCGTATTACTTATCAAAGAATCGTTTTCTGTTCCTTTCACCAAAACTCCCCGTCGAATCCTTCCAGTTCAGTGATATTTTGTATGAAAAGCCTTTTTGGACCAGCTTATTGCCCAAAAGCAACCCTGAACGAAAACAGGTTGTTACTGAGCTGTATGATGATGCCGCAGGGCAAGGAATGATGATAACTATTTCCGATCCTGTGTATCGCGGAGACGAGTTCCTTGGCATTGTTGCGATAGATATTGGAATGGATCTCATGACTTCTTTGCTAAAAGTGGGCAAAGCACCCGGTGATTCCTATTTAGTTGATGAAAATCTACAATTGACGGCGAGCTTAAGTGCATTTTCTCTGGGAGACAAACTGCCCATTTTGGTCTCAGATACTGGGCAAAGCTGGAAAGAATCGAATGAAGGTTGGTTTTACTGCACACCGACAATTAGTAAAGAACTCTTTTTAGTTCATCGTTTGAAAAAGACCACGTTGCTACTAGAAGCAATGAAAGCGTCATCGACAGTTTGGTCTTTATTGATGGTGGGTTGTGTACTGAGTATTTTGTCTTTCTTTACCTATGTCTCCGCGAAGAAAAACAAGCAACTTATGTTGGTTGACCCTTTAACGGGGCTCTATAACCGACGTGGCTTTTATTCTTTCATTCAGCCTATATTCCAGCAATCTCTGCGCAACCAACAGAATTGCGGTTTACTGGTAATCGACATTGACCATTTCAAGAAGATTAACGATAACTTTGGTCACAGTGTCGGCGATGAAGTACTCCGCTCCATTGCCTCTGCTATTAAAAAAGTCGCGAGCCAATCGTCAGTAACCTGTCGCTGGGGTGGTGAAGAGTTTGTGGTGCTTTTGCAAGACACTAGCCTCGACCGTGCACACTGGGTTGCAGAAAAAATTCACCTTGCCATCGCAAAAAATCAACACAGCACCAAATCACTCACGGTAACGGTCAGCATTGGTTTAACTGTTAGTTCCCCTGATGTTCAAGTCGACGATATTATGAAAAATGCCGATATGGCACTTTATGAAGCAAAGAAAATGGGCCGCAACCAAACGGTTATCGCGTAAAGCTGAGTCATTTTGTCAGAAATCAGGGACTAAGATGGAGAAGCTTGCTTGTTTCGGCTAAATTTAGAATAACTCCAAACCCAATATCAAACCATCAGCGGACATCAGTTTAATGAAGAAAAGCTTATACATTCCTGCTCTTTTTTCAGCACTGCTCGCTGTAGTCGGTTTTATTTACTACGAATCTGAAATAGATGAGCTTAGACGCGACTCGGTTAATACGGTAAATGTTCGTGCGGGGCTATTCGAACAATACTTTAAGCTTATTTCTGCTCACAATACTGGACTTAGAAACACCATGATCCATTCTTACCATTTTGCGGAAGAAGGGAAAATTAACCTGCCGCAGTGGATCAACAGTATTGAGTATTTCCCCGAATTCGACATCTATGGTCTGTCGGCTTTTGATCATCCCAACAAGGCGTCAAAACTCAAAGGGACGCTGACAATGTTGGAGCCTTTCAAACCAAGTAACGATAAACAACGCTTTGAAATGACGGCAGTATTGTCTTTGAATGAACAAATCAGCACATTGGTCCGTGAACTTGGTGTCGCTATTTGGTCTTACTACATTTCCGCAAACAAATACCTGTTCCTTTCTCCAGAGCTTCCGGTGGCAGAATTCCAAGTCAGCGAAGCCGATTTTGAACGCCCCTTTTGGTTACAGGCCCTGCCTTCTGTGAACCCATATGGTAAGCAGTTTGTGTCTGATTTGTACAATGATGGAGGCGGTCAGGGGCTCATGGTGACCATCACCGATCCAATCTGGGTACACGATGAATTTATTGGCGTCGTCGCCATAGATGTTGGGATAAGTAGCTTGGTTGATTTACTGCAAGTCAGCAGTTCGGTTGGGCAATCCTTCTTGATTGACGAAAATCGCCACATTGTTTCATCGATGACGGATTTTTCCGTGGGTGATAAGATCGACTTTCCTTCCCCTTCTGATGGTATGAATTGGATCGAAGATAAAAATGGATTTTATTTGTGGCGCACAGTGGTTCCAAATGAACTTGATCTCGTGCATTTCGTCAGTAGAGATCAACTTCGAGACAAGGGCATCAAACACTCTATGACGGTGTGGACGCTTTTACTCATGGGAATGGTTCTCAGTTTTAGTGCTTACTTCCTTTATGTAGCCTTTCGCAGAAATCAGCGACTCATGCGTATTGACCCACTCACAAAAATTCAGAACCGACGCGGTTTTTTCGATGAATTGAACAGCGCCTATCCAGGATATGTGAACAGTAAATGTGACGTTGGACTACTGATCTTAGATATAGATAATTTTAAGCCTGTTAACGATACCTATGGACACTTGGTTGGCGATGATGTGTTGATCTCCATAGTGAACCGAATCAGTAATGTACTGCCTAATATCTCATCCTTGTGTCGATGGGGGGGAGAGGAGTTTATGATTTTTCATCCATCGTGTTCGGTCGAAGAACTCGAAGAACTGGCAGAAAAAATACGCCATCAAATTAAAGCCATGCCACACAGCGACCTTTCACTTCCTATTACCGTTAGTATTGGCGGCTACTTCGGGCAAACGCAATCCAATTTCAATACAATGGTTCGCCACGCAGACCGCTCTCTTTATGCCTCAAAGCATCAAGGAAAAGACCAAGCAACGATTCATTGCAACAACGAAAATGAGTAACTGCGAAGGCGAGTGAAGAGCTGTCCAAAATTGGCGGCAGGCTAGGCTGCTCTAGACCAAAGAAAGGCGGTTATGTATGCGGGAAATTCGGCAGGCAGCATACTGACCTGCGGCGCTTATCTTATGAAACTCGGGGACGACTTAGTTTAAAATCCATACTTTTGAAATAACAAATCCGCAACAAGAAAACGACATTGTGAGTGACATCTCGCCTGTAGTATCCAGCTATTACCTATCCATCTCTTTCATCAGCAATCCTGAATACACGACCTGAACTAAAGACCTCGTATGTTTAATCGAACCGTCTTTTTTCAGCATAGATTTTGTGAGAATAGCTCCTACCAATTAAGAGGAAAATAACATGGCTAAGATACTTCTACTTGCAGGTGATTTCGTTGAAGACTATGAAATCATGGTTCCTTTTCAAGCTCTACAAATGGTTGGTCACACCGTGGATGCCGTTTGCCCTGATAAAGAAGCAGGCGAAACCATCAAAACCGCCATTCACGATTTTGAAGGCGACCAAACATACACCGAAAAACCAGGGCACAACTTTGCGCTAAACGCTTCTTTTGCCGCTTCCGATGCTGCCGATTACGACGCCCTTGTTATTCCAGGTGGTAGAGCGCCTGAATACTTAAGACTGAACCCAGCAGTGCTCTCTCTCATTCAAGCTTTCCACCAGCAAGACAAACCGATTGCCGCAATCTGCCACGGTGCACAGCTTCTTACTGCCGCCAATGTGATTGAAGGTAAAGGTGTGTCGGCTTACCCAGCATGCGCACCTGAAGTAACGGCTGCTGGCGGTCAATACCAAGACATCGGCATGGACGAAGCCTACACAGATGGCAAATTGGTCACTGCACCAGCATGGCCAGCGCACCCTGCATGGCTAGCACAGTTAAACAAGCTTCTGTAGTTCGGAGCTCTGTAATTGGGAGCTACTAACCTTTGATGGTTGTGACTGATTTGGGTCTGTTGATCTTTAGTCAAGAATATAAATCCAATTGATCACAGATATAAATAGCGTGTAAACAAGTGCTGTAATTAATAAAGCGTTGTTATCTCACAAAAATAATCATCAAAAAGGTGGGCTATGCGTTGATTACGCGGCGTACTTAACATTTCAAATCTACAGCCAGGCTTTTTTCTGGCTGTTTTTGCTTTATCATCGGACACACAACGACAGAAATTGGCAGAAGGTCACCTTTGCAGGAAGCTTAGGAACTGGCTTGCTTTGGGAATCTTAAAGATTCTAGCTAGATAACCATCTCACAGACGGGAGACGATCATGTGTGAAATATACTCCGGAGCGGAAGAAGAACTTTTTGAATTAAAAACTCGCTCAATCCGAATTGATGGCGTAGTAACCAGTATTAGACTTGAAGCCATTTTTTGGCAAATCATTGAAGATATTGCCAAAAAATCCGAATTATCTATCGGTGCTTTTGTTACGCAGATTTACAAAGAAGTGTTAGAAAAGCGCGGCGAAATCAAGAATTTTGCGTCTTTGCTCCGTGTAGCCTGTACCACTCACCTAAACAACGGTGAAAGAATGACACTTTTCTCAAATATCGTAGCAAAAAAAGAGTTGGTGTAGCTCATCTATACTCAAACCACCTCAAGATGCTAGGTTCAGTGGTTTGTGTATAACTCCTCTATTGTTATTTTATAACAATTGTCATAGTCTTGGCTGAAATTTAATATAAAACCAAGTCTCATGCTAATGATGAACATCGCGCAGCAAGCGTGTAAATATGCTTGCTGCCTATTCCTGATTTTTCTCTCCACGTCACTCTCGCACGCTCATCCTCATTCTTGGGTCGATATGAAAACGACCGTACTTGGCGAGGGCACCAAAATTTCCGGATTCTCCATGGAGTGGACTTTTGATGCCATGACCACTGCTTATATGTTAGATGGCGAGGACATGTCTGAGCCAGTTCGTGAACAGACACTTAAGCAATTAGCCATGTCTGTTATCGATAACATGCTCTATGAACATTACTTCACCTACTTCTTTGAAGCCGACGAACCCATTCGCTACAAAGAAGTATTAGACGCACATTTCACTCATCATAGAGGGAAGCTGACTCTTCACTTTAAGCTGCCATTAACTCGGGTAAAAGACACGTTAGGCAAGTCATTAAAGCTCATGATTTTTGAGCCCAGTTATTACGTTGACATGAGTTGGAAGGAAAAAAGCGCTATTCAGCTAAGTGCAAATTTAGAACAACAATGCTCGGTTGAACTCGTTGAGCCCTCCCCAACATCGGAACAAATGGCGTATGCACTTTCGCTCCCCGCCGATGCAGACCCTGATAACACGCTTGGACAACTGTTTACCCAGCACACTTACATTCGTTGCGAGGGTTAATTCGATGATGCATTCTCCTTTTAAGTCTTCTCTATCGTCTCTCAAACCTTACGCGCTCGCCATAAAGCCGTATTCGAAGTGGGCCGTACTTGGCTTGATACTTATCGTGAGTTATCAACTGTGGTTAAGCTGGCCAACCCTAGTACTCAAAAGCATCCAAATTCAAAGAGATTTCAACGGTCAACTCAGCGATCTTCTTTATGATATTCAAGAAAAACGAGAAGGCGCTTTGTGGACTTTTTCTGTCGTCAGTTTGGTGTATGGCATTCTTCACTCTTTAGGTCCGGGACACGGAAAAGTCATCGTAACAACGTACCTTGTCGCTAAGCCCACACAAGCAAAAACAAGCTTAATCATCACTATATTGTCTTCGTTACTGCAAGCTTTGGTGGCGATTGCGATGGTTTCAGTCCTGCTTTGGTTATACAAAGCCTCTATGCGTGATGTTCATGCCAAAGCTGAATCTGCGATGATGGTGAGCTACTTCTGCGTATTATTGTTCGGCGTTGTTATGATTTATCGTTCAGTCAAGAAGCTAAGGAAGCCTCATCAGTGCTGCCACCACCACGCCCCAAAGTTTGCAGACAACTGGAAAGAGATCATCAGCTTAATCTTTACAATAGGTATTCGCCCGTGCACTGGGGCTATCATGATTTTATTGTTTGCAAATATGGTGGGTGTTTATTGGGTTGGAGTGCTAAGTGCCCTTTTAATGGCATTCGGTACCTGCTTAACCACCTCAACGATAGCAATGATGACTTTAGGCGGGAAGAAGCTAAGTGGGCGTTTATTTGGTGATAAACACCATCACCATAACCATTCCAAATCCCCCCATTACCTAGCCTTAGCCGGTGGCATCATCCTCGGTTTGTTTGGGCTTTTATTACTCCAATCTGGGGATGTTGCGTTCAGTCGAGTCATTTAAGGCATAAAAAAGGGAAATCATCAGATTTCCCTTTTTGTCGAATGGTCACCACGCCCCGAACAGCGTTTAAACCAGTACCATTTCAACATCAACAAAATTAAATTCCGCATCCAGTGTCGTTTTCAACTGCATCTTAGTATCTGTTACAGAACCCGATGGCTGCCCTGAAAGCTCTTCTAACGCTAAGCCGATAATAACTAAGTAACTGCTACCTGTTTTGCTAATATTCAGACTCTTTGCTGATATTCCCTGCGAGGTCAGTTTTTCGTTAACCAATGATTCGATTCGTTCATGCTGAACCTGATCTTGTAGCTTTCCTCCGGCTAACTCGATAAAGGCCTCCTTAATGATACCGATGGGCTGCTTAATCATCAGTGTCGCCAATACGACGACCAACAATGCATCACCAATATAGAGTAAGAAATCCCAATCGCTGCCCGCGGGGATATAGCCAATAACAATCAAGACTGCGCCAGTCGATACCGATAAAACACCATCAATAAACGATGCTTTTTTATCCACCTTAAGCATGGAACTGGCATTGCCAATCCGCTTATTTTGCACATGGTAAAGCAAGGATAAACCCCAGCAAATACATACCATTGCAATTGCGTAGTAAACAATGGGACCCGTTTTTATGGGTGTAATATCTGCCCCCTGAAGGTAAGCGATAATTTTTGTCCCATTGCCAGAAATGGCCGATATGATTACGCCAATGAGAAGTAAGCCTTTCATCATGGAATACAGCGCTTCGGTAACGTACAAACCAAATGGGAAAACCTCTGAACGAACGCTTTTTATCCGAGATATTTTGAGTGCGAAAATGGACGAAACAAACAAAATAAAAGACATATTTCCATCAAGTAAAAGTGCTTCGGATCCTGATAAATAGTAAGTCCACCAACCGCTGAACGCCATCACGAGATTCGCCGCTATTCCCACTTTAATAGACTGTTGCTCGCGCTTAGAAATTGAGTCTTTCATAGTACCTTACGCTTATGAGTTTCACGGGTGAGATACTATCACACCAACGCATTATGCAAACACTCTCCTTCGTTTACTCAATCAAAGAGATATCTCCACACCAAGCCAGCACTAAGCTCAGTATCAATCAGCGAGCCTTGTCGCAAATAAAATGAACCCACACAAATTCAAACGCCGTACGGTCTGAATTTTGTAGTACATTCCGTCTTTCCCTCAGAGATTTTCTTCAAGGAATCCCATGAAAAATAAGGCGTTCGC